>DASXUT010000036.1 GCA_036504675.1 Bacillota bacterium
CAGGACGTTGCTGGCTTCGGCGTGGGGCAGGGCGACGGGGATCGCCGTCGGCAGGCCGGTGGCGAACTCATGTTCCCGCTTGATGACCGCGTCGATGTAGCCCTCTCTGACGTGGCCTTCGGCCACGAACCGGCGGCCCAAGGCCCTGATGGACTCATCGGCCGTGCCGGCCTCCAGACCGACGATGACCAGGTTTCGATCGAAGGCGATTTGTGGGAGCGATTCCGTCATTGGTGGCCATCCTTCCTTCGAACTAATCCCAGATTACGGCCGGCGGTTCAAAGCGTCAAGCAATTCGCGGCCGTTTTGGGGACAATGGCGTGTGACATATCTTTTACTAAGTGCCCCCGTCGTGGGCCAAGCTTCCTTCGCCCGGCACCCGGTTGAGTTTCTTCGCCCGGCGCGAGGGATTCCCGCCGGCGCCGACGACTAATGAAGTGAAGGCCATGAAGACCCGACGCTCGGGCGGCGGGAACAAAGGGCACCCCGGCGGCATCCAAATGATTGGCGCCGGATGGGCCCCCGCCAAGCCGGTGCCGGGCCCGCCGGGCGCGCGGTTGGTAAAGCCGGGGTTGGGACCAGTCTGGAGGGCGGCAGGTTGACGGGCGACCAGGCCGGGACGGCCGGCGGCGTCGAAAGAAACCTCATGAAGCGGGTCAGCCGGGGATCGTCGTGGGCCGCCGCCGATCTCCTCGATGGCTACAGCGGGCCGGTCTTCCGCTTCATCTTGGCCCGGGTGAGCCTGCGCCGGGAGGATGCCGAGGAGGTCCTCCAGGATACCTTCCTGGCCGCCATGCGGTCGGCGGCGACCTACGCCGGGCAGTCGTGCCTCCTGACCTGGCTCTGCGGGATCGCCCGGCACAAAGTGGCCGACTTCTACCGGCGAACGGGGCGTCAACCGCCGACGGTGGAGGGGGGAGCGGGGGAGGACGACCCAGGCGACCGGCTGGCCCTTCGCGAGGCCATCGACCTCGCCTTGGGCGGACTGCCCATCGACTACCGGCAACTGCTCCTCGGCAAGTACGAACGCGGCCAGACCATGGCTGAACTGGCGGCCGAAGTCGGGACGACGACGAAGGCCGTCGAGTCAAGGCTCGGCCGGGCCAGGGCGGCCTTTGCCGAAGGTTTCCAGAGAGTCTGGGGGGGTGAATGGCGATGACCGGCAAGAAGGCCGACGGCCGGACCGACGTCGAGTCTATTCTGTCCACCTTGGCCGAACCAGTACCAGAGCCCTCGACGGCGGTCCTGGCGTGGATCGAGGGGGCCATGACCACCGTCGCCGACGAGCTCCGGGCGGCCGAGACCGAGCGCGAAATGGCCCCCTACGGCCTGGTCCCGGTCTATCGCTTCGCCCGGAACCACCTCAAGGGGCATTTCTTTCCGTATCTGGCGGGAGCCGCCGCGGCCTTGGCCGTCATCCTCCGGGCCGCGCTGGGCCCGGCCTTTCCGAGATTCCTACAATTCCTGGTCGGAGGCTGGTGAGATGAAACCTTCAGTCAGAGACATCCTCGAGGACCCCTATGAGAGCATGAAGACGGTGGCCGAGGGACGGCGCTGGCCGGTGGCCGCCTGGATCATCGGCGCCATCTCCTCGCCGCTGCTGGTGGCGTTCGCGGTCCTCAGCCACGTCAAGGGCGGGTTCGGCCGAAACTGGTTCGAGGTCATCGCCGGACCGGTGGCCCTCGTCGTCATCACCTACGTCGGCGCGGCCCTGGTCATCAGCCTGGTCTGCCGGCTCGTCCGCGGCGAGGGGGACCCGGTCAAACACCTCTCGGCCTGGGCCCTGACCTATCCGGCGACGATCACCGCCTTCGCCATCATCATTCTCGGCCACCTCATCTTTCCCGCCGGGAGCTTCCCCGGATTCCCGCAGTTCCTCTGGTTCGCCGCGCTCCTGGCGGTCTTGCTCTGGAAGGTCCTCCTCTACTTCATCTACCTGCGGGCCGTCGGCGGCCTCGGCTTCAAGCAGATGATTGTCGCCTCGGCCATCCTGTTCGCGATCACCCTCACCTACGAGTGGGTCATCGTCACCCTGGGTATCGGGCAGGTGCCGTTCATCTGAGGACGGTCGCCTGGTCGTCTTTTTGTTCGATTGGCCCGGGGGCGGGCAGGGTCTTGGGTCGCCGCGTCAAAATCCCAAGGGATGTCGAAAGCTGAGACAACGGATCACATGTCGGACCAAGACGGAGCGCCAAGCCTAGTGGAGACCGAGCCGATCGCCCAGACGAGGATGGAGCCCAATCACGTAACCGGACCTTTGGCCAGGCGAGCCGCGAGACCGCGGCTCGGTTGGAGGATCAGCCGAGTCCACCCGGCCCTCGCCTTCATCGGGTTCTATGCTATAGCCCTGGCCCTGAGCCAGGTCGTGATCTTCCTAAGCCCGGGGCCGGAGGTGGTCTCGGGCGGCCCGAGCCTTCTCCTGATGGCCGCCGTGGCCGGGGCGGCCGCCGCCTGGATCCTTGCCCTGACGGTCTATGCCCGCTGGCTGACAAGACGCCTCCGGGGCATGGTCGCCCACCGGCCCTGGCGCTTGGGCCTGGTGGCGATGTTCCTCACCCTTGGCGGAGCGGCCTGGCTCCTGGCGGCGAGGGCCGCCTTCGTCAGCCGGCTCGGCTTCCTCACCTTCGAGTATCAGCTGCCCTTTTATGGGGCCACCCCGGCCATCCATTTGTTGGCCCTGGCGGGAATCGCCACCGTTGCTTGCCTGGCGGCCGCGGCCAGGCGCGGGTGAGAGGGAACCGACCGGCCGTCAAGGAAAAGGAAAACGAACGAGGTCAGGGTCCATGCCGGACCCTGACCTCGTTGGTTACGCGCGACGTTGGGCTGCCTTCTCAGGCCGAACAGCCCCGGGGCATCAGGCACCTGTCGATGGGGCACCCCGCGCAGGTCGCTTCGGGGATGTCGGGGGGAGCCTCTTTCTTGAGTTCCAGGACATGCTCGAAAGCCCTGACCACGTCGGGCTCCCGCCCCTCGAGGACCAGGACGACGCTGCCCTCGCCGCCGCCCACGCCCCCGGCGGCGATCGGCCGGCAACCAACCCCGAACAGAATCTTGAAGGCCTCCGCCTCGCTGATGACCCGGCCGGGGACCGGGATGACCCCGCAACGTTGGCCGGTTGAGTACTTCACCCGTCCCGGAATCGTCGCCTTCGAAGCCTGGGCGATCGTTCCGGGGATCGCTTTTTCCAGTCCGACCGGCAGGACGATGGTGAAGCCTCTTCTGCGCTGGGCGGCCATGACCGCGCCGATGGTCCCCGCGCCGGGGCTGGCGAAGAGGACCCCGGCCAGCCCGTCGCGGTCCAGGGCGTTGCAGCCCTTGATATAGACATCCCCCGGCCCCATCAATCGGAGGATGTCGGCCAGGAGAGTCGGGACCTGCAGCCGGCCGTCACGCAGGAGCCAGGTGTACGGAAAACCCCCCGCCGGCCGCCCGAGAGCGTCCCCGCGGCGGGCCTCCTGTTGGCGTTCCAGGCTGATGCATAACCCCTTCGGCCGGACCATGCCGAGAGCCCTGACACCATTCGGAACCCGCCCGATCATCCCCTCGATGATCGGGGCGGTGCTGGTGCTGGGATGCAGGGCGACGAGGCCGTGCCGCAGGGCCCGGGAGACCGGCTCCAAGCGCAGGACGGCCTCGGCGATGAGCCTCTTAGATTGAGACGGAGTGAGAGTCAGCTGGGCCAGAGGAAGGGCTTTGTGGCTCATCCTGTCTCACATCCTTGGATTCCCTGGGGCCGGCTCGGTACAGGCGGTTCCCGGCCACCAGCAGAACCAGCGTCATGAAGATGATGGCGATGCAGATCGGACGGGTGAAGAAGATCGCCGGGTTACCCTGCGAGATCACCAGCGACCGGCGGAGGTTCTGCTCGATCGCCCCCCCGAGGACCAGCCCCAGCAGGAGGGGTGCCAACGGATAGTCGGCCCGCCTGAAGACCAATCCGATGGCCCCGAAGACGACGGCGACGAAGGGCCCGAAGATGTTGCCGGTGGCGGCGAAGGCGCCCGTCAGCGAAAGGCCGAGGATGATCGGCATCAGCCAGCGTGGGTGGATCCTGGCGATCTGGGCCAGGAAGACCGCCCCCGGCAGGTTGATCGCCAGGAGGACGAGGTTGGCCAGATAGAGGCTGCCGATGACCGGCCAGACCACCTCCGGGTGCTGGGACATCAGCAGGGGGCCGGGCTGCAGGCCCCACATCATCAGTCCGGCCAAGAGCATGGCCGTCGTGGCGGAGCCGGGGATGCCCAGCGAGAACATGGGCAGCAGGGCCCCGATGACGGCGCCATTGTTGGCCGACTCCGGTGCGGCCACCCCCTCGATGGCCCCTTTCCCGAAGCGTTCCGGGTGCTTGGAGACCCGCCTCTCCAGGCTGTAAGAGATGAACGAGGCGGGCACGGCGCCCATCCCCGGGAGGACCCCGGTGACGAAACCGACCACCGAGCCCCGGATCATCGCCCAGAAGCTGGTGATCAGCTCGTTCATCTTCGGAATCAGGTCCCGCAGACCGACCGGTGGAATCCTGTGGGTCTCCAAGCCTTCCCTCTTCCACAGGTACGAGAAGACCTCGCCAATGGCGAAGAGGCCGACGGCCACGGGGACGAAGTCGAACCCGTCGTAGAGGTAGGGAATCCCGAAGACGAAACGGTTAATCCCGGAGATGGGGTCGGCCCCGACGAAGGAGAGCAACAGTCCCAGTAAGGCGGCGATAACCCCGCGGACCACCGACTCCCCGAAGGTGCCGGCGACGAGGAGGGAGCCGACCATCAGCATGAACTGCTCCGGGGGACCGAAGGCCAGGCCGGCTTCAGCCAGCGGCCTGGCCGCCAGGGTGAAGAGGACGAGCCCGATGGTCCCGGCGATGAACGAGCCGATGGCCGCCATGGCCAGGGCCTGGCCGGCCTTGCCCTGGAGGGCCAGCGGGTAGCCGTCCAGGCAGGTGACCACCGAGGCCGACTCGCCCGGGATGTTCAACAGGATCGAGGTCGTCGACCCGCCGTACTGCGCCCCGTAGTAGATGCCGGCCAGGAGGACCAAGCTGAGGGTAGGGGAGAGGTAAAGGGTGATAGGCAGCAGGAGGGCGACGGTCGCCGCCGGTCCCAGCCCGGGCAGGATCCCGACGACCGTTCCCAGGACCGCGCCGATGGCCGCCCACAGCAGGCAGGTGGGATTGAACGCGGCGGCCAGGCCGTGCAGAATCGGGTCCATGTCGATTCACCCCTCTGACGGATTGGTCGCCACGATTAACTTAGCGAGACGTGGAGGAGTTGGTCAAAAAGGAACCACATCAACCCGACCAGACCGACCGAGAAGAGCACAGCCGGGACCGGCCTGGTTTGGCGGTCCATCCAGAAGAGCATGGCGACGCAAATGAGCATGCCGACGAAGTAGCCGGCCAGGTGCCAGACCTCCACCCCGAGCAAGAGCAGAAGGGCGGCCGCCAGCCACCGGCGTTCCCCCCGGAAGAGGTTGCCTGGAACCAGAGAGGCCGGGGGAACGGTGGTCGGCGGGGCGGAGCAGCTGGAGGCCCGCCCCGACCGGCGCAATCGGCGCAGGGAGACCCACGCCTCCCAGGCCGCACCGGCGAGGATGCACAGGCTGAGGATCTCCGGGACCAGCCCGGGGCCGAGGGGTTGGTCCAGAGGGTTGCCGATGGACATCGATGCCGCCAGGAGCAGGAGGCTGAAAACGGCCATAACGAGCGGCACGGCGGCACGGAGACCGAGTTCCGAGCGGTCGGTCATGGGTCCTTCCTCCCCGCGCCGGGTCCGGGTCGCCGGGCGGCCGCGGGCGGCCGCCCGACGCCTGATGACCGGCCTCTACTTGATGACGCCGGCTTCCTTCAGAAGGCCCTGCCACTTGGCCGTCTCTTCGGCCAGGAACTTGGCGTAGTCGTCGCCGGCCAAGAACCCTTCCATCAGCCCTTCGTTGGCCAGGAAGTCCTTCCAGGCCTGGCTGTTGCCGAGCTTGGTGAAGGCGTTGACGAGGTACTTGCGGGCCGATTCGGGGATCTTCCCGGCGGCCACGACGCCGCGCTGCATGTAAACGACGACGTCATAGCCCTGTTCCTTGAGGGTGGGCACGTCGGGCAACCCCTTCAGCCGGGCCTCGGCGCCCAGGCCGAGGATCCGGACCTTGCCCGCGTCGGCCTGGGCCTTGGCGACCCACGGTTCGGCGCAGCCCACCTGGACGTGGCCGCCGAGGAGGGCCGCCAGGACCTCGTTGCTGCCGGTGAAGGAGACGAAGCTGAACTTGGTCCCGCTGACCCGCTGCAGCGTGAGGACGGTCAGGTGGTCCTGGGAACCGACCGAGGTACCGGCCCAGTTGATCTTGCCGGGGTTGGCCTTGGCCGCGTTGACCAGGTCGGCCATGGTCTTGTAGGGTGAGTTGGCGCTGACGATGACGGTGTTGAGGTCAAAGGCGAACCGGCAGATCGGAGTGAAGTCCTTGTGCCCCGGCACGGACGGGTCGCGCAGGTTCGCGGCGATGAAGTTGCCCGACGTGTTGAGGAGGAAGTAGGGGTCCCCTTCCTTGCCCTTCACGTAGTTGAAGGCGATGGCCCCGCCGCCGCCGGCTTTGTTGGCGACGGAGATCGGCACCGAGATCAGTTTCTGGTCCTCGAGGGCCTTGACGACGCTACGGACGAACTTGTCACTGGACCCGCCGGCGCTGGCCTGGCAGACGTACTCAATGGCCTTAGTCGGGTACTTCTCTCCCTGCTTGGCGCAACCGGCAAGGAGCGAAGCCATCAGGGCCAAGAGGCTGAACGCGATCAGCGTCCTCGTCACAATGCTCCTCATTTTTCCTCTACCCCTCTTTCCTGGCTACCGGCCATCTCCCTGCGGCGGTGACGGTTGATGAGTGGCGGTCAGTGTGGGGGTCAATCCTGAGATGGGCAGGGTGAGGCCGGCGGATGTCAAGAAGTCGGCGACCTGGTTCGCAGCCTGGTCACCAATCACCGGTAAGCAGTTGCCCAGAAACTTCTGAAGGAGGTCAGACTGCGGTAACGGCTGTTGCGGTTCCCCCGGCGGATAGGCCAATGACTCGGAGAGGGTTTCGCCATCCTCCATCCAGATCGTCAGCCGGGCGGGCCTGGAACGGGGATAAGCCTTGGTGAACTCGGCATCTTCGTGGACCTCGATCCTCTTGGCCAGATTCGTCAGTCTCGCATCCTGATGGGCCGCGACGAGACCCGGGTAGGCTACCTCGCCTCGGGTCAAGGCCAGAGCGACGGTCATCGGGATGCTGAACTGGGCGTCATCGCCTCCGGCCTCAGCTTCCGACCGATCGGCGGCCAGCGAGTAGGTGTCGACCCTGATCGAGCCGACCCCGCCGATCCGGTCCCGAACCCGATGGCCCAGGCGCAGGGCCAGGGCGATCGGCCCATGCAGGCTCCGGCAGCAAGGCCACGGCTTGAAATAGATGTCCATAATCCTTGGTGAGGCCAGGTCGAACAGCTTCCCGCGGATCACCCCCTTGTCGGCGAAAGCCCTGAGGAATCCAGCCTTCCCTTCGAACACGCTGGCCGGGCCATGGATGCCCTGAGCCGCGGATAGGGCACAGAAGATGCCGTCGCGCGCGGCCTTCCCGGGATGGAGTTTCTTGACATCGGTCGCGCCCTGTTCCCCCGGATTCCAGAAGGCCAAGAGGCCCCCGGCGAAGCTACCCGCGAGACCGAGGGCGTGGCAGGCTTCCCGGGGGTCGAGGCCGAGGAGGCGGGCGGCGGCCGCGGCCGCGCCGAAGACTCCGGCGATGGCGGTATTGTGGAAGCCGCGGCGTCGCGACTCCGGGTGGATGGCTCCGGACACGGAGAGCATGACCTCGTAACCCACGATGACGGCCTCCAGGACCCGCCCGAGGGAGGCGCCTTCGCTCTCGCCGAGAGCCAGGGCGGTCGGGCCGACGACGCAGCCGGGGTGGGCCGACCCCGGAGTGTAACCGTCATCCAGCTCAAGGATATGGGCGGCGGTCCCGTTGACCAGGGCCGCGTCGAGGACCGGAAGGCGGAGGTGTCCATCGCGGCCGGGAACCAGGCAAGGACCGTGCGTCGGCCCGAGGACCGCCAAGAGCCTGTCCACCAAGGGGCTCTGGGAACCCGCGACCATGCAGCCCACGGTGTCGAGCAAGGCCAGGCGGGCCTGCCCGATTGTATCGGGCGGGCACTGGGCCAGGTCGAACCCGGCAATGAGGGTCGCGAACCGATCAGCGATGCTCCCCTCGGGCACGTCCTCAGCTCCCGTCCACCGGAGCCGGGCCGGCTCGGCCCGGCCCCGGGTCGGTTCCGCGGTTCTGGTTCCTGATTCGGTCCTACAATTCCTGACCGGTCCGGGCAATGATGTGGTCCTGCACGCCCTGGTCCAGTTCCACGAAGTAGGCGCTGTACCCGGCCACCCGGACCATGATGTCGCGGTGCTTCTCAGGCTCGAGCTGGGCCTTGCGGAGGGTGGCCGAATCAACCATGTTGAACTGGACGTGATCGATCTGGTAGTCGTGCCACGTCTTCATGTAGGCCAGGAAGTTGCGCTTGCCCTTGTCCCCGGCGAAGGCCGACGGGGTGAACCTTTGGTTCAGGAGAATGGCCTTGTGGGCGAGGTGGTCGATCTTGGCCACCGAGGCCAGGACGGCGGTGGGACCGTTGTGGTCGCTGCCGATGTTTGGGGAGATGCCCCCGTCGGCCAGCGGATCACCCTTGTGCCGCCCGTTCGGCAGGGCCGCCGTGACCTTGCCCATCGACCAGACTCCGGAGACGGCCTGCGGTAGGCACTTTGGAGTGACCCCCCAGGTGTCCCTCAGTTGGGACATCTCCTCGATGACCAACCCGTAGAGATCGCGGGCGGCGACGGTGTCAACGTAGTCGTCATCGTTGCCGAACTTGGGCGCGTTGAGGAAGCGCTGGCGCAGGTCCTCATGGCCCTCCCAGTCGTTCCTGAGGATCTCGACCAGGCTCGGCAGGTCGATGACCTTTTCTTCGAAGACCAGCTTTTTCAAGGCCGCCAGGGCGTCGGCGGTGTCCACGGCCCCGCCCAGGATGTTGATCCAGGGGACGCTCTTGTCACCGGTCCCCATCAGGTCGCGGCCGTGCTCGATGGACCGTTCGAAGAGGGCCGAGAGGAACGGCCGTGGGAAGTACTCGGCCTGCAACCAGAGGCTGATATTGTGCATTCTCATCCCGAGCCGGAGGGCGTATCTGACCTGTTCGCGGAAGGCCTTCAGCAAATCCTCGTAGCTGGCAAAGGTACTCGGGTCACCCGTCTCCGGGCCCAGTCTCAAGCCGTTCAGCATGTCCCGCCCGTCGTTCAGGGCCGCCTCCAGGCTCTTGGTGACCGTGATGTGCCAGGCGTTCCGCCGGACCCGGCCCCACCGCCCAACGACGCCCGGCGACATGCAGCCGATCAGGGCCCAATCGCGGGCTTCCTTGAGGGTGTAGCCCATGTCCATCAAGGATGGGATGGCCACGTCATCGTTCTTGAACGACGGCATGCCCATTCCGGTCTGGATGACCTGGAGGGCCTTCAGAACGGCCGCCTCCGACGCGTGGCTGTGATAGCGGAAGGCCAGGGACGGCTGGTTGACCCGGATGCTGGAGGTGGCGTCCAGGATGACCTCGGTCAGCTCATTGCAGGCATCGGTACCATCGGCCAACTGACCGCCGATGGTGTAGGCGTTGACCATATTCGTCCCCTGGTGCGACTGGCGGGTGTCCGAGGGTAGGAGCCGGCCGCAGCTGGTGATCTTGATCCAGAGGCACTCAAGCAGCTCCTGGGCCTGCTCCCGATTGATCTCCCGGTTCTCGATGACGCTCGAACGGTAGGCCGGCCAGAGGATCTGATCGATCCGCTCCGAGGTGCCGTGGCACTCGTGATCATAGAAGTGGGTCAACAGCCAGATGAAGTAGTGAGCCTGAACGGCCTCCTGGAAGGTCTTGGGCGGGCGGGCCGGCACGTGGTCGCAGACCTCGGCGATGCCCTCCAATTCCAGTTGACGGACGGGGTCCGCCTCTCGGCCGGCGAGGTACCTGGCCAGTTGGGCGTGGCGGCGGGCCCAGCGGATGGCGGCCCGACAACTGATGATGGCCGCCTCATAGAAGTCCCTCTTTTGGGCCAACTCGGGCAGCCTGACCAGGTTCTCGACGGCGACCATCTCGACCTGGACCTGGTCCATGGCCATCTGGAGTTTGTTGATGATCCCTTCCAGGCCGTGGGCGAAGACGTAGTCGTGGTCGGGCATGGCCCGCTGGGTGTAGTCCGCCCCCAGGGCCCAGATGAGCCGGCGCGAGTTGAGGATGGCCATCTCCTCGGTGCTGAAATAGCGGGCCATCATGTCCCGGGGGGTCTTGCCCGCCCAGTAGTCGGCCAGCTCCAGCACTTCGGCCTTGTCTTCATCGCGGACATAACCATGGTCGATCAATTCCTCGACGATCCTCCTCGGCCGTTCGGGGGAGTATAGCAGGGCGGCCGTGCCGCTGCCCGGATAGCCGACGATCAGCTCGTTCTCGAGGATGACCACCGCGCAATGGTCGAGGATGTGTTCGAAGGCCTTGGCCCGTCGGAGGACGGTCGGAAGACCCTCGGTGGTCTTCCACGATTCCGTATACAGCCTGGCCTTCTCCGGATCAATGAAGACGGGTTCTTTGAACTTGTCGCCCATGAAGCTCTTGGAGATGAGGCTGTCCTTGAGCCTCCTGGTCCTACTGCTGATGCCCGTTCTCCTACGGGCGAAGAACTCGGTGCTGACGACGTCCTCTTTAGCAACCGCCAACCCGGTTCAACCTCCTTTCCGCTTCTCAGGTCCTGGAACCGGGAGTCAGGCCTGGTTCGGACGACCGGGCCACGAAGTCTCGGCACTCGACCTTCTTCTCCCCGGTCGGCCGGGTGGTCCAGAACCGCCCACCCTTGATGTCAGTCTGCTCCTTGACGCATAAACCCGGCTGGGGCCCCTGGCCCTCGACGAATTGCGCGCATGAGCTGCAGCTGGTGGACAAACCCCTTCACCTCCATTCGATGCCGGCGTGGTTCAGCCCCCGACGGTGACGCTTTCCACCAATTCCGCCATGATCGAGGCCTTCTTCTGAGCCTCCGCCAGGTCATAGTCGGGCCGGCCGTCGAGGGCGTAGCCGATGTTCAGGGCCCGGTACTTGGCCTGGGCGAAGGAATGGTACGGCAACAGGTCGATCCCCTGGACAGCGAGGGCCGAGACGAACCGAGCCATCTCCCTCAGTTGCCCGGCCTCGTCGTTGAACCCGGCGATCAGGGGGATCCGGATCCGGACGTCCCGGGCCCGCGTTTCGCAGAGCCGGGTCAGGTTGGCCAGGATCAGGTCGTTGCCGACACCGGTCCATTCCTCGTGGGCCGCGGGGTCGAGCGACTTCAGGTCATACAAAAAGAGGTCGGTGAAAGGCTCGACCTCTTGGAGGTGTTCCCACGGCGCGTGGCCGCTCGTATCCAGGGCGGTGTCAATGGCCCGCCCACGGCAAAAAACGAACAGTTCCCTGACCGCCTGGGCCTGGACGAGGGGCTCGCCCCCGGAGGCAGTGACTCCGCCGCCGGAATTGCGGTAGAAGCTCGTGTCCCGCACGACCTGCTTGAAGAGACTCGGCAGCGGGGCGGCATCCGTCCCGGCCACCGTCAGGGCTCCATAGGGACAGGCCGAGGCGCACCGGAGGCAGAGGCTGCAGGCCGAGCGGTTCACCCGGATGTCCGGGGAGTCGAGGATGGCCTCCTCGGGACAGTTGAGTCTACAGGTGAAGCAGGCCCGGCAGAGGCTTTGGTGGAAGAGCAGGTCGGGGCGGTCCGACCGGCCCTCCGGGTTGTGACACCAGCGGCAATCGAGGGGACACCCCTTGAAGAAGACCGTGGTGCGGATGCCCGGGCCGTCCTGGAGAGAGAACCGCTGGACGTTGAAGACGCGGGCTCCAGCCACCGGGACACCACCCCGTCAATTTCAATCAGTGAAATAGCGTTTTGCTCTATGTACAACATATACTTGGGTGTAGTACAATGTCAAGGGAGAAAATGCTGACTATTAGACTAGTTAAAATAGAGAAACGTTAGTGAGGTGGTCCCGATGGCCCGCGGGGACGGCTCATCCGCGCAGCACTCAATGCGCTCGGTGGAGCGGATCTGCAGCATCCTGGGTTTCCTCAGCGAACATCCCACCGGTACCCTGGCCGGGATGGCCAAGGCCACCGGCCTGGCCAAGCCGACCGCCTTCCGGCTGGCTGAGGCGATGACCAGCAACGGACTCCTGGCCCGAGTGGCCGACGCCGGTTATCAGCTCGGTCCTCGGCTCATCTACATCGCCCTGAAGGGGTCCGGGCTGCTGGACCTCCGGGCGGCGGCCCGGCCGGCCATGGCCAAGCTGGCCGCCGAGACCGGCGAGACGGTCGCCCTCTCCATCCTCCTCGACCAGGCCAGGATGTACATCGACCAGATCGAGTCGACCCAGCCCATCCGCCGGGTCATCGAGGTCAACGCACCCCTGCCCCTCAACTGTGGCGCCTCGGCCAAGGCCCTGCTGGCATGGATGCCGGAGGAGGAGGTCAGGAAGATCCTTTCGGCTCAGAGCCAGCTACCTTGGACCGAGCGGACCGTGACCAACCCCGAGGCGCTGATGAGGCAGATCAAGACGGTCCGTCAGACCGGTTACGCGAAGAGCCATGGCGAACGGATCCCCGACGGGTCGGCGGTGGCCGCACCCATCGTCGCCCAGAACGGCGATGTCCTGGCCGCCCTGGCGGTGCTTGCGCCACGGCATCGGGCGCCCGACGAGAAGTTGGTTTCGTGGGCGCCCCTGGTGATCCGGGCGGCCCTGGACGTGGCCGTCGCCTATGGGGCCGCCCCTCCGGCCAAGCGAGGTGGCCGGCCATGGGCCTGACCCGTGAGCTGGCCGAGTACCTGTCGGTCTTCGACTACGGCGATCTCACGCCCGCGGCCGTGGCCAAGGTGAAGACCTGCCTCATCGATTGGCTGGCGGTGGCCCTGGCCGGTGGCGCCGAGCCGGCCGCCCGGGCCGTTCGCGACCACGTCCTGGCCGACCCGACCCCCGGCCGGTCCACCCTGCTGGGAGAGGGGACCCAGGTGCCGGCGGCCAAGGCGGCCCTGGCCAACGGCATGGCCGGGCACATCCTCGACTACGACGATGTCACCACCTTTGGGTCGGGGCATCCCAGCGCCCCGGTGTTCCCGGCGGTCCTGGCCCTGGCGGAGGAGATCGACGCCGGCGGGAAGGACCTTCTGGCCGGGGCCGCCGCCGGGATCACGACCATGTTGACCCTCGGCCTGCCGGTGATGCCTGGACACTACACCCGCGGCTTCCATAACACGGCCACGTTCGGCCGGCTCGGGGCGGCGGCCGGGGCCTGCGTCACGGCCCACCTCCCGGCCGAGGCCTGTCTCGGTGCCCTGGGCGTGGCCGCGACCACCGCCTCCGGCCTGCGCGGCGGGTTCGGGACGATGATGAAGGGACTGCAGGTGGGCTGGGCCTCGATGGGCGGCCTGATGGCCTACGAGTTGGCCCGCCTCGGGATGGCGGGCCCGGACGATCTGATCGAAGGGCACCATGGGTTCTACGCGGCCCTGGCTCCGCGGGTCGATGAGGCGGCCCTGCAGATGGTGCGGGAAGGCTTGAAAAGCGGGGCCGTCCGGGGGGGCCCGGGAGAGCGGGTCTCGGCTGAGGGAACCCTGTGCGGGCGGGCCCTGGACTCGATCCGCCTGAAGCGCTTTCCGGCGTGTTTCTCCACCCACGGGGCGATCCAGGCGGCCATCGAAAGCCGACCGTTCCTGGGCAGCCTCGAGGAGATCGCCGACATCGAGTGTGTGGTTCATCCGGGGTGCCTGGACATCGCCGTCAACCCCGCGCCCAGGACCGGGTTGGAGGTCAAGTTCAGCGTCCAGTATTGCCTGGCCCTGGCTCTGCTTGATGGGCGGGTTGACCTGCGCTCCTTCGAGGACGGCCGGGCCCTCCGGGCCGAGGTGACCACCCTGGCCGCCAAGGTACGGGTCATCCCTGAGCCGGCCTTCGCCCCGGACCGCCGGTGCCGGCTGGTCATCCGCCTGGACCACGGTGGCCAGGTCGAGTCCGAGGTCAGGATCCTCCAGGCGTTGCCGGCGGAGGCCGAGCGCAAGGTGGCCGGAGCCAAGCTGGCTGAGGCGGCCGAGCTTCAACTGGGTTCGGCCACCCGCGGCCGACAGATCACCGAGATGATCGAGGGGCTCGAGGGGTTGACGACGGTCAGGGAACTGACCCGGCTCCTGAGGGGGAGGACGGGGATGGCGGGGACGACGAGGAAGGGTGGCTCGAGGGAGCGCGGGACCCCTTTGAAGGGAAATCCGGCCCGGGGGTAGAATTGCCCGAATGGCTCGACATGTTTCGACAGTATTGGTCCGCGGTCGCGCCCGGGAGTTGGGAGAATATTGCCGTCCCTTCGCCACTGGGGAATCAGTCTCATCGCGGTCCCGTGCCTGATCCTCGGACTGCTTCTCTTGGCCGAGGCCGGCACCGCCGTCGGCTCGGGCGTGACGGACACGGCGGACGTGGCGGCCGCCCCGGCGAGCGCCCCGGAGGCCGGCCAGCAGGACGGCGGCGATGGAGGGTCTTCCTCCGGCGATTCGTCATCCCCGGGGAAGATCACCCTGGAGATGGAACGGGCGGACATTTCCTTCGAGGCCGTCGAGCTCGGGACGACGGTCACCTCCCCGATCGCGGTCCGTTGCCGGGTCAAGTCGAACAAGACCTGGGAGTTGCTGTATGAAGCCTCCGGCTTCGATGAGGCCGGTGGATTCCCCCTGAGTCAGCTGAGGTGGGGCCTGAGCCCGAGCGGGTCCGACGCCATCCCCTTCGCGAGCAGCGGGGCCTTCCTGACCGGACAGCCAAAGACCGGTGGACAGGACGTGACCCATTATTACACGCTGGACATGCCCTGGACCACCCTGCTCGGGACGTACCACGCCAAGGTCACTTACACCGCGGTGATTCGCTGAGGCGTCGCGACGCCGAACGAGGCCAGGGTCCGACGTGGACCCTGACCTCTTTGCATGGCACCGCCTTGGCAGCGGCCGCCGGCCCTCAGGCCGCTCTAAGCCCGCGCCAAGCCCACCCTCAGCCCACCCGACCGCGCAGGACCTCGCGCGCGTAGGAGGCCCGCGTCGCCGTGTAGTAGACCGCCTGGGCCAGCAGGTAGACGGCGAAGACCGTGATCCCGGCCGCGGTCACGTTGAAGTCGCGGCTGAGGACGTTGGACAGGGTCTTCAGGGCGAAGCCCGTGTGGACGGCCCCGATGGCGAGCGGCACGAAGAACAGGGCCCCGAGCTCCCGGCCGATGAGCTGCCCGAGTTCACGCCGGGTGATCCCGATGTCCCGCAGGACCGCGTAGTGCCGGCGGTCCTCGCCGATCTCGGTGAACAGCTTGAAGTAGATCAGGCTGCCGGCGGCGAGGAAGAAGACCGAGCAGACGAAGACCCCGATGAACATGGTCAGGGCGCCCTGCTGCCGGAGCCGACCGTACTCATCGAACCGATTGAGCACCCCGATGCCGGTCTGGTCGGGCAGCGAAGCTTGGATGGCGGCGGCCAACCCGCCGTTCTCCATCGCCAGGACCTGGTCCATGTCGCCGGTGCGGGCCGACAGGAAGACCACCGGCACCTTGGAGACGGTGCGGATCTGCCGGCACCAGTAGAAGCCGTCGTATTGCGGCAGGTTGATGTCGATGATGACCAGGTCCGGCGAGCTGCGGACGACCTCCTCCTTGACCCGGGCGAAGTCGTCCGTGGCCAGCGGGGTGAAGCCGTTGCGCCTTAGCCCCTCTTCGATCATCGAGCGCAGCTTGACATCGTCTTCGATAATGAGGATGCGGGACACGGGTGAAGCCTCCCTGCCAATGGGTTCCTGGGCGGGCCTGGGGATGGCCTGGGGATGGCCCCAGGAGGGCCTGGTCCTATTGTTGCCCGCCGGGTCCGGCTTTTCCTTCCTGGGCATAGGAAAACCGGGGGACGGAATCCCCCGGTGGGCGCTGGAGCTTGGTTCCGGCTCAGGCCGCCCCGCCGAGCCTCATGGCCACGGCGCTGGCGGGACAGGCGTGAACGAACTCGACCGAGCCCTGGACTTCGACCGGGACATCGCGGCGATCGACCATCTCGAAGCCGAGTCTCGGGAAGTAGCCCGCGGCCGTGGTGGTCAACAGGTGGACCGATTTCAGTTCGCGGGCCTTGGCCCAGGCCAGGCGGTCACGGGTGAGGGCGTCACCGACGCCCTGGCCACGCCAGGGCGAGTCGACGACCAGGGAGCGTAGCAGACCGTGATCCCCGTATGTTTCCAGCCCGGCCACCCCGACCACCTTCCCATCGGCCTCGGCGACCGCATAGGCCTCGCCGAACTGGTTCTCGAGCCCGTCATCGGGTAACCCGGCTTCCTTCAGGAGACGGCGCACCGCGGGCAGGTCACCCGGCCTGGCGCCCCTGACCGGGGGTTTTGCCGGCCCTGGCTTGCGGGCCCGGACGAACCCGCTGACCAGGCGGATGCCCGCCGGGAGGATGGTGCCGGTGCCGCAGCAGGCGGACTGGCCGGCCTCACCGGCCAACCGACCGGCATACACCTGGGTCACCTGCACCGAAGGCTCAACGAAGCCCGCCGCCCGCAGGCGGGCCAGGTAGTCGCGCTCCTCAAGGGAACCGCTGACACACTGGGACCAGGCCACCGCGGACCGCCGGATCCACTCGGGAATCAGGTCCAGGTCTCCCTGGAAGACCGTGTCCGACACGGCGAAACGGCCGCCCGGCTTGAGGACGCGGAAGGCTTCGCGGAAGACCCGGTTCTTGTCCGTGGACAGGTTGATGACGCAGTTGCTGACGATCACGTCGACGCTGTTGTCCGGCAGGGGGATGGCCTCGATATCGCCTTTCAGGAACTCGACGTTGGTCACGCCGGCCTTCAGTTGGTTCTCGCGGGCCAGAGCGAGCATCTCGTCGGTCATGTCGAGACCGTAGACCTTGCCCGTCGGCCCCACCCTCCTGGCGGCCAGGAGGACGTCGATGCCGCCGCCGCTCCCGAGGTCGAGGACGGTCTCGCCCGGGATGAGATCGACCAGAGCCGTCGGCACGCCACACCCCAGGCTGGCCACCACCGCGCCCTGGGGCAACCCCGCGAGGTCCTTGGGGTCATACAACCCTTCACCGAACTTCGGGCCGCAACCGCAACCGCCGCCGCTTGGCCCGCAACAACTCGACGGGGCGTTCTTCGCCGCCTCGGCCGCGGCCCGAGCGGCCTCGGCGTACCTGGCCTTGACCTGCTCCTTCAAATCCTCACTCATGTCCAACCTCCTCTGACCGACCACGACCCCGGGGTCGGCCGTCTGCCCCCATGATATATCAAAAAGGATTGATATGGCAAGGGCCAAATCACGATTTGTTGAACTGACACGGCAGGTGCTGTATACTGGGCGCGGAGGAATGGCTGTGACCATTGTTAATGAAGGCGCCGCAATGACCGATATCGAGGCCGCTCCGGCCGACCGGTTGACGCTTCTGGGCAAAGCCCTTTCCGACCCGGTCAGGGTCAGGATGATCGGGCTGATGGCCAGGGGCCGGTCTTGCTGCGCCCTTGACCGATGCTGTTCCTCGGTCACACCGGCCGACGAAGCCACCGAGGGGCTCTGCGTCTGCGAGTTTCAGGGGATCTTCGGGCTGGGTCAATCACGGATTTCGTATCACCTGCGAATCCTCAAGGAAAGCGGGCTCATCCACGAAGAGGCCAGGGGCAAGTGGACTTTCTACTCACTCGACAAAAAGGTTGCCCGCGAGCTGGTTGAGCTGGTCAAAAGGGAACTGAAGCTGTAAACTGATAAGATTGGCGCAAGCTACATAATGGGTTGTCTCGTTCAGAAAGTCCGACGAAGCTGGAGGAAAGTGCCCAGATACGCCTAATTCTGAAATATATATCCACCTGAGACCAGTGAGCTGTCGAAAGGACGTGCGAGATGAAGCTACCCGAACTGCGCATTGCGGGCCTCAAGCCGTCGCTGCCCATCTTCCAGGGCGGGATGGCGATTCGCTTGTCGACCCACCGCCTGGCTGCGGCCGTGGCCGAAGCCGGTGGTGTCGGCATCATCGCCGGGACCGCCATGACCGCGCGCGAACTGGCCGAGGAGATCCGCAAGGCGCGGGCGTTGACCAAGGGCATCATCGGGGTTAACGTAATGTACGCCGCCAGCGCCTTCGCCGAACTGGTCAAGACGGCCATCGCTGAGCGGATCGACCTCGTCGTTTCGGGCGCCGGCTTCTCGCGTGATATGTTCACCTGGGGCCGCGAGAGCGGGACCCCCATCGTGCCCATTGTCTCCACGGCCCGCCTGGCCCGGACGGCCGAGAAGCTCGGGGCGGCCGCCGTGGTCGTCGAAGGCTTCGAGGCCGGCGGCCACCTCGGCACTGAAGAGTCGATGAAGAAGATCGTCCCGGAAGTCGCCGAGGCCGTCTCCATTCCGGTCATCGCCGCCGGCGGCATCGTCGAAGGCGACGACATCCGAGAAGCCATCGGTCTCGGCGCGACCGGCGTCCAGATGGGCATCCTCTTCGGGGCCAGCGAGGAAGGCAACGGCGATGACCAGCTGAAGCAGGCCTACATTGACGCTAAAGCAGAGGACATCATCCTCATCAAAAGCCCGGTCGGGCTGCCCGGGCGGGCCATCCGCAACACCTTCACGGAGAAGCTGGCCGAAGGGCGCGTGGCCGCTCCCGAGCATTGCTCGAACTGCTTGAAGGTCTGTTCGCAAGCGTTCTGCATCCGCGAGGCGCTCATCAATGCGCAACGTGGCCGGCTCGATGACGGCGTCATCTTTTCCGGAAAATACATCGATAAGATCCGTGACATCCTGCCGGTCCGCGACATCATCGGCCGCCTGACCAGCCGATTGGCCGAGTTGCCCGCGCCGCCGCAGTTTCTACGGCCGCTTGTACAGCCGGCAACCGCGAGTTGATTTGGATGGGTTGTATGGAGTCTCGGGACCCCAAGACAGGGCCCTGGGCAACGCCTGCTGGCGTGCCCAGGGCCAAAGAGTCTTCGGGGCCAACCCGCCTCCTACCCGATTGTGAGACCGCTGCGTCCAGTCAGTCTTGGGTTTGAGGTCAGATGACCGTCGGGGGCACCTCGAAGATCTCCGGCGGGAAGACCGTGGGGAACGGGGCGACGATGAAGCCCTCGCAGAGCGTCCCGAGCTCGCGGCAGGTCGGCGGGACCGGGCAGTAGCCGAAGGCCCCGACCATCGACTTCGATCTTCCCGAACATGGTCGTCGGGTTGGGCATGAAGAGGAGGACGTCCTTGTGGAAGCAGACCGGGCCGAGCGTGATGGTTTGGGGCGTCGTATCGACCAAGAAGTTGACGGTCACCGGGGCACAGATGTCAGAACTCCTGACACTCGACGTTGGAGCAGGAATCGAAGACCTTATCCACGTCGATGCAGACGATTTCAGTGATCGGTGGGCAGGGGTGGAGAACCACCTTTCATGATCCGGGCACGGAGGCTGGGATCGGGGGGTAGGGTCAGGGCCTGCCGGGGCCGCGCTCGCTGACGCCACGTTCGTCCGTCACCCCCCTTTCAAGGCGGCCATCCGGGGCATGGCCCTCGGTGCGGGCGCTGCCTGCGGTCCCTGGGAAAAAGGCCGGAGTATGGTAATCCCGGTTACATAACACTAAGGTGGTTCCGCGGGTGTGCATGAATGACCCGGACGACCAAAGCGACAGGCCGACAATGGACACAAGAACGGCGCCCGGGGTGGGCGCCGTCTTTACGTAGAGAGGGCTGGGTCCGTTGTGGCGGGTCAATCGTTCTCGGCCGGCTCGGGGCGGACGACCGCTCCTGGCGAGGTGACCGGACCGACTTCCGCAATGACTTGGTAGAAGGCATCACTGAGACGGCTCGTCTCGACGACCACCAATCCCGCCCCGCGGAGCAGGTCCGCAGTCTGCTCTTCGGTCAGGCGATCACCCAGCGGCGGTCCGAAAGGCATCTCCTGCTTGTGGAACTCGACCACCGAGAGGCGGCCGGACCGACTGAGGATCCGCCTGACCTCGGTCAGGAACCGCGGCTTGTCGCCCACCTCGTGGAGGACGGTGGACAGCAACGCCGCCGTGACCGAGCCGTCGGCCAGGGGGATCCGGTCAGGCCGCGAGAGGACGAACTCGACGTTGGTCAGGCCGGCCTCGGCGAATCCCTTCCGGGCTTCATCCAGCGCCTCGGGATCAGTGTCCAGGGCGACGACCCGGCCCCGGCGCAGCCTCTTTGCCGCCGGGATGGTGAAGAAACCGTAGCCGCAACCCAGGTCGGCGAGGATTTCCGCATCCGACCGCAGGAGGCCGGCGAGGACCGCGTCTACCGGAAGCAGCCTCGCCCGTTGCTCGCGCCGTTCTTTGGAACCATGCCCATGGTGATGAGCCCCCGGGTCGCTTCGTTCCACCTTGATCGCCTCCTCATCACACCCAAGGTTGAAGAGTTGGCCGGAACCAAACTCGTCATTCGGAGTCAGAACTTTCAGAAGCCCGCTGCGGGCAAAGAGCGGGAGGGTATCGATGCCTAAGCCTTCCCCCAGGTGGAAGGGTCCGGCCGTCCTTGCCGTGCTGGCCATCCTGGCCATTTCTGCCACCCTGGGCATCCTGGCCGTCGGTTGCCCCAAGCGGGCCGACCTGCCGGCCGAGCGGCCAGCGGGCGCACCCTCTCTGCCGGCCGAGCGACCGGCGGGCGCCCCCGCCGACGGCACGGTCCTCTACTGGCGGGACGGCGCTCTATACAGTCTCGACCTCGCCCTGTGGAAGGAGACGCGGGTGACCGCCCTGAGGAATCCGCGGACAGTGGCTTGCTCGCCCGATGGCCGATACGTCGCGGCCATCGACGCCGCCGGCCGCAACCCAGAGGAGGGGCAGGAGCTGGTCCTGACAGACTGGGAGACGCGCGAGACCGAGCGCCGGCCATGCCCCGCCGATGCCCGCGCCCTGCTATGGTCTCCCAAGGGTCTGTACCTCGCCGTTGAGTCCGGCACGGCCCGTCCGGGCAAGGTGGCGATTTTTTCGGTCGAGGACTGGCGGCTGGTCGCCGAGGCCACCGGGGCCGTTCCGGCCGCCCAGACGGCCCAGACGGCCCAGACGGCCCTGACCAGCGGCCTGTTCTCCCCCGACAATGCCTATTATGCCTACACCTTCGCCGTCGACACCGGCCTGCCCGGAGAAGGCGGAGGGTCATCCGGCATCGTGTTGATCGATCTGACCGGCCGGGCTCCGACAACCCGAGTCCTCTTCGATGGGCGCGACGGCTATGCCTACGATGTACGGGATTATTACCCCGAAGGGCTCGTCTACGAGCGGCGCCCGGTCGGCGACGCCCCCGCGGGGGCCACCGCCGGCGCGCCGGGGCGCGCCTCTGAGACCGACCCGGAGTTCGGACTCGTCACCTCCGACGGGAAGGTCGTAGCCCTTGAGCCCAAGGATCCATTGATTCGGTTGACCCGAAGAACGGCCCTCGCCAAGGCGGCCGCCCGCTGCGAGGGCGACCTCGGCCCATGGGGCGACCTGCCCGAGGGCGGCTGGTGGCTCGTCTTCAGCCGGGTCAAGAACGCGGAAAGCTGGGTCGTCGTCTGGGGCGCGGCCAGCGAGGTGACCGACCCCATACCCCTCGTCAGCGGGCGGGGTGGCGCCTGGTTGAAGGGCCCCGAAGTCGATTGGCGTTCGCAAATGGTGGACTCCGCCTACCCGCCCTACGTCCGGTCGCTCGATCCCCGCCTCAGGCTGCTTGACCGGCACGACCTGGGGCAGGGCAGAGAGCTGTTGGAAGCCACCGCCCTCCCACCGCCGAGGGACGACTTCCGGCTCTTCTTCGTCCACGACAGTGCCAGCGGGCTCTACTACCTGATCATCGGCGAAGCGGACAACGCCCGGTTCATCCGGCAGGACGGCGAGGAGTTGGTCTTCGCCGCTCAGGGCGGAGGCGGCTCACCGATGCTGTCCTTCCCATACCAGCCCGTCTACCACCTGGACACGAAGACGACCGAGGTCCGCCACCCATATCTCCCGGTCGAACAGGAGGTCGGCTTCGGGATGGAAGGGTGGGCGCAGGTGATAACGACGGTCAGCCGGACGGACGACGGCCTGACCCTCAAGCTCCGGCCGGCCGAAGGGGCGGTCCTGGCCGGCGGCTGGTCGGTGCCGTGGACGGTCAACGCCTATGATTCGGAATCGGGGGTGCTGACCCTCATCCTAAGGTGCGTATCCCTCGGAGCCGGCATCAAGCCGGGAGAAGCGATAGGCCAGGTCCAGGACAGCCGGCTGTTGCGGTCGGTGACCTTCGAACCAGCCGGCGAGGACCTGAAGATAGCCGTCCGGCTGGGCGCACCGGCTCTTTGGAAAGCGGCCGAGCTACGTATCTCCGGCGGTGTCACCTCACCCGCGGACCTGCAGGCCTTCTGGGACATCTCGTTCCGGCCGGCCCCATAGGAGGTGCCGAGGAGGGAAGGCGCCGCTGATGGGACCTGCTCAGGGCAGTCCTGCCCAGGTATTGAGCCGCCTACCAGAATGGAAGGTGGCTTTGGAGCTTTTCGCCTTGGGGGTTTCCCGGCCTGGCGCCCTCAGACCATCCCGACCGCGTCTGCGCGGCATTGCCGGCAGCCGGTGAACTGCGGGAGGTGACGGGCGGCGCGGGCGCGGACGGCGGCCAGCAGGGCAGGGGAGGGTGGGGTCTGGCCGGCCATCGCGGCGAGCGGGATGAGGGGCATGACGTTCTGAAGAAGGGCGCCGCGGGAAGCCGCCTCAGCGGCGACGGCAGGGACCTCGTCCTCGTTGACCCCGGGGATCAGGACGGTATTGACCTTGACGGCCAGGCCGAGTTGGGCCGTGGTCGCCAGCCCGGTGAACTGGGCTTCGATCAGGTGGGCCGCGGCAGCCGGGCTGAAAGGGGCACCGTCGGTCTGCCGATAGATCCTCGCGGCCACGGCTGGGTCGACGGCGTTGATGGTTATCGTCAGCGTGGTCACGCCAGGTCGGCCAGGCGGCCGGCCTCGGCGGCCAGCCGCAGACCATTGGTGGACAGGCAGAGGATCAGGCCCGGGAAGTGACGGTGGGCGACGGCCAGAGCTCGCTGGACGTAGGCGGGGACCTCGGTGGGGGTGATGACGCGGGCGGTGACACCCGGGCGATTGACGCCCAACTTCGGGCGATGCCCGTGATAGCAGTCGCGATGCGCCGGTCGCAGTAGGCGCAGCGGATGTTGCAGCGCGCCCCGACCGGCAGGTGAACGCGGCCGAGGCGGCCAGCGTGGCCACCGTGCCCGGCCGGGCGGCCGGGTCGATCAGCCGCCGCTCCTTCCGAGCAAGCCGGCCGGAAGCAGGGGTGCAGTGCCTTGACAGGGTGGACAGGGAAGCTTCCCTTGATTCCAGCGATCACACCCTTACGGCCCCCCGGTAGAGGCCCTCCAGCTCAGCCATCTCCAGCGGGGTCGGGACGATCCGGCTCTGGTTGGCCAGCACAAGCGCGGCCAGTTCCCCGAAGCCACCGCAGACGACATGGCCGAGGACGTCGTAGAGGGCGACGTCGACCCCGTAGGTCTCGAAGGCTTTCAGGTCCCGGAGAATCTGGATGGCCGTAAGGACGCCGCGGCCGGCGCAGCCGACCCCAGGCTCCAGGCCGCCGGATTCGACGCAGAAGA
>DASXUT010000037.1 GCA_036504675.1 Bacillota bacterium
CGGGTTGTCCTCCTCTTGCAGCGCGTCGATGTACATTTCTCCGGAGCCTCGCCGCATCCTGCCGGCTGGCACAGTCGAGGACGGCGGCCGGACGCACTTCCCCGGACCCGTCGGCAGGACCGGGAATCCGGGCCGTTGCTCGTCTGTTGACCAACTAAAGGAATCTTAATATCGACAAAGTGTATTTACGATTGACTTGAACCAAAGCGCAGCCCTATAATGATGCCGGGATTCATGCTATACCCCCGTTGGGTATAAGGAACAGAATCGGCTGTTCGCGGCCATCTCCCGCGGGGCCTGCCATCCCTCCCCAAAACCCCGGTGGCGGGCCTTTTTTCTCCGGGTGATTGTGACAAACGGCGCATTCTCAAAGAAGCGTTTGACTGGAGGTCCTTCCTGTGCGCGCGAAGTTGCTGGTCCCCGCTCTCTTGACGCTGCTGGTCCTCGGGGTCTCCCTCGCCCCGGTCACCGTCGCGTCCGCAGCGGGCAATCCCGCCCCCGGCGGTCTGGGCATCAAGACCATGGATATCCACCTCGAGCCGGAATACGACACGACGGACGTCCTCGTGGCCTACGACCTGAGCTTCGTCAACGGCGCGACGGCCCCCTACGACGGCAAGATCTCCTTTCACGTCCCCAAGGGGATTGACCCGGCCGGACCCACCAACGAGGTCCACATATGTGAAGCCAAGGGCAGCGACAAGCACGCCTATTGCGCCCCCTACGGGACCGAAACCGGTCAGGACTATCTGACCTTCTCGTGGTCTCCCTCGAAACCGATCAATCCCGGGGCAAGCTATCCGATTTATGTCGAGTATTACTACAACCCGCTGCGGGTCAAGGAGACCCAGCGGGACATCGACTTTTTCTTCCACCCCTCCTACGACGTGGGCCAGCTCAGCCTGACGGTCATGGCCCCGCTGCGTTCGTCCAACCTGGTCCTCGACCCCAAGCCCCAGCAGCAAGGGGTCGACGGGCAGGGCTTCAACTACTCGACCTACCGCTTCGAGAACCTCCGTCCCGAGCAGCCGGTCAGCCTGAAGCTGAGCTACGCCAAGGCCGACAACCGGCCGTCGGTGGCCAAGGCCGGAGCCTCCCTGGGGACCGGCTCGGGCGGCACCGGCGGCGGTCTGTTCAAGGACCCCTCCTTCTGGTTCCTGGCCATCCTGGGTGTCGGCGGCATCGGTGGGCTTCTCGCCTACGGGACGCGAGCCGGCGGCCGCCGCCCGGGGGGGTCGCGGCCGAACCGGGCCGGCAGCCGGACCCGCGTTCGACCCGGGTCTGATCGCGCCGCCTCGAACCGGGGCGCCCCTTCCCGGACCGCCAAACCCGACCCCGCCGATTCCGAGAAGCAGGCCGCCCGCCGGCTCCTCCTGAGCGGTAAGATCAGCGAGGCCACGTACCGGCAGATCATCGACGACATCGAGCGGGGGAGGTGACCGTTCTTGGCTGAGTTGGGTCGTTCCTTCATCTGGTTGGCCCTGGCCGTCTCGGCCTATGGCGTGGCCGCCCTCTCCCTGGGGGTGAGCCGCCTTAACGGCCGCCTGATCAAGAGCGGGCGGGCGGCGGCGATGGTCTTCGCGGCCGCCATCGTCGGCGCCTCGGTGGTCCTCCTCGACCGTCTGGTGGCCAGCGATTTCAGCTTCGAGTATGTGGCCATAAACACCAACCTCGGCCTGCCCGTCCTCTACAAGGTGTCGGCCTTCTGGGCCCACAACGCGGGCTCGCTCCTCCTCTGGACCCTCGTCCTCGGCCTCTACACGGCCATCGTCGCCCTGTCCCGCTACCGGGAGGATGAGAGCGCGGCGATGTCCCCTTATGTCCTGGCCATCCTGCTCGCCATCGGCGCCTTCTTCGCCTATCTGCTGGCCGTCGTGGCCTCGCCCTTCAATGTCCTGCCGAACCCGCCGACCGACGGTCAGGGCCTCAACCCCCTCCTCCAGAACCCCGGGATGATCATCCACCCGACCACGCAGTACCTCGGTTACGCCGGCTTCGCCGTGCCGTTCGCCTTCGCCATGGCCGCCCTGATCATCAGGCGGCCCGACGACCTCTGGCTGAGGATCACCCGCCGGTGGACCATCGTCACCTGGCTGTTCCTGTCGATCGGGATGATCTTCGGCGGCCAGTGGGCTTACGTCGAACTGGGCTGGGGCGGGTACTGGGGGTGGGACCCGGTCGAGAACGCCTCGCTGATGCCCTGGCTGACGGCCACGGCTTTCCTCCACTCGGTGATGATCCAGGAGCGGCGCGGGATGCTCAAGATCTGGAACGTCGCCCTGATCATCGTGACCTTCGCCCTGACCCTCTTCGGGACGTTCCTCACCCGCAGCGGCGTCCTGGCCTCGGTCCACGCCTTCGGCGACTCGACCCTGGGGGCCTACCTGCTGGCCTTCATTGCCGCCTCCGTCCTGGCCTCGCTCTGGCTGACCCTGAAGCGCCTGCCGTTGCTCCGCGAGGAGCATCAGTTCGAGGGACTCCTCTCCAAGGAATCGAGCTTCCTGGCCAACAACCTGATCCTCGTCGGCGGCGCCTTCACCGTGTTCTGGGGCACCGTCTTCCCGCTCCTCTCGGAGGCCGTCACCGGCAACAAGGTCTCCGTCAGCGCCCCCTACTACAACCGGGTGATGGTCCCCATCGGCCTCCTCCTGGTCGCCCTGATCGGCATCTGCCCCCTGATCGCCTGGCGCAAGGCCTCTCTGGCCAACCTGCGCCGCAACTTCCTCTACCCGGCGGCGGCCTCCCTGGTCTATGCCGTCGGCGCTTTCGCCTATGGCATCCGCAGCCCCGGAGCCCTGATCGCCTACACCGCCTCGCTCTTCGTCACGGCGACGGTCGTCCTCGAGGTCACTCGCGGACTGCGGGCGAGGATGCACATGACCGGCGAGACAGCCTTCGTCGCCCTGCCGCGGATGCTGGTCAAGAATCGCCGGCGGTACGGTGGATACGTCGTTCACCTGGCCGTCATCCTGATGATCGTGGCCATCGCCGGCTCCCACGTCTACCAGATCGACCAGACCAAGTCGATCCAGCCGGGCGAGACCATCGACATCGGCCGCTACCAGCTGATCTACCAAGGCCTCGGGGAGCGCGACGAGGGCTACCGCAGCGTCGTCTTCGCCGACTTGAAGGTCATCCAGAACGGCCGGGACATCGGCGTCCTCCGGCCCTCCAAGGACTTTTACCCGAATCAGGAGAACCCGTCGACCGAGGTGGCCGTCAAGGGCAGCCTCCGCGAGGACCTCTACGTCATCCTGGCCGGCTGGGAGGAAGGCGGCAGGCCGACCGTCTTCAAGACTCTGGTCAACCCGCTCGTGGCCTGGATCTGGATCGGCGAGTACCTGCTCATCGCGGGGACGCTCTTCGCCGTCTGGCCGGATCGCCGCCGGTTGGCCGGGAGACTGGGGTGATCGGGTTGAAGCGGGCATTCATCGCGACCCTCGTGGTCGCCGCGGTCCTCCTGGCCACGGCGCCGGCCCTGGCCGCCCCACCCGTGACCGTCCGGGACATCGAGGGCGACATCCTCTGCCAGTGCAACTGTACCAAGCTGGTCAAGGACTGCGACTGCGGGACGGCCAACACGATGCGGGAAGAGATCCAGGGCCAGATCGACAAGGGCCTGAACAAGAAGAAGATCATGGCGTATCTGGTGGGCAAATACGGCAAACCGGTTCTGGCCGCCCCCACCACCCAGGGCTTCGACCTGACCGCCTGGGTGACGCCGTTCATCGCCATCGTCGTCGCCGGCGCCCTCCTCTACCTGATTCTCCGGCGTTGGGTGCGGCGGCACCGGGTGCTGGTGGCCGAAGCCGCGGGGGCGGGACCGGTCGGAGCAACCGCCATCGACACCGCCACCGCCGGCCTGGACGAGTCCGAACGGGCCGCCCTGAAGGACCGGATGCAGCGGGAACTCCAGGACTATCTCTGAGACTCGACCGGCGCCGCCGATGGTCCGCGCAGGAGGGGCGCCGTTCTAGGAGGACACCGTCATGTACACCGCCTTGATCCTGATCGTCGTGGTCGCCGCGGGCTTCGCCCTCTTCCGGCCCCTGATGGGCGCGGCCGACGGCGAGGACGAGATCCAGCCGCTGCTGGCCGTGGCCGGCGCCGGCCCCGCGGCCGGCGACCCGGGGACGGACGCGCCGGCCTCGACCGGGCCGGCCAACAAGGAGGCCGTCTACGCCACCTTGGCCGAGCTCGAGTACGACTACGCCACCCACAAACTGGCCAAGGAAGACTATGAGGCGCTGAGGACCGAACTGGAGGCGAAAGCCCTGGAGATCATCCGCCGGGAGGAGGCCGTCGAGGACCTCGAGTCGATCATCGAAGCTGAGGTCCAGGCCGAGTTGGAGGGCGGAGAAGCGAAGGGCGCGGGAGTCGAGGTCCGTTTCTGCCCGGCCTGCGGGGTTCGGCTGCTTTCGGCCGGTCAACGGTTCTGCCACAAGTGCGCGACCCGGATGCCCGCTCCGGAGGCGGAGCCATGCGACGCCTGAGCCTCGCCCTCACCTTGGCCCTTGCCGTCGCCCTGCTCCCGGCAACACCTCGGGCGACATCGGCCCTGGCAGCCTCCGCGGGCCTCCGTCTCGATTACGACCACCTGGTCCTGACCCCCTCCGGCGACCGGCTGCTGGTCAAGGAAGCGGCCGGGCTGGTCAACGCCGGTTCTGGGGCGGTGAACACGGTATCTATGCCCCTCCCGCCCGGCTACTCCGACCTCAAACTCGAGTCGGGGTTCGACGCCGCCAACGTCACGTCCGACGCGGCCGGGGTGGTCGACTCGTCCGGGCTGGCCGCGGGAGGTCAGCGGGAGGTCGTCCTCAGCTACTCCCTGCCGATGACCGGCGGGCAGGCCAAGCTCGAGAAGTCCGTCACCTACGACACGGCCGCTTTCTCCGTCGCCGCCGAGGACCGCCTCCTGGGCCTCACTGGCGATGCGCCTCTGACCGTCTCGGTCAGCGACCTCAACGGCGTCTCCTACGCCAACCTGAGGGCCGACGCCGTGGCGGCCGGTCAGAACCTGACCATCCGAGCGACCGTGAAATCCGACGGCGCGCCGTCCGCCCCGCCGTCCACCCTGACGCCGAACGCCGGACGGCTGCTCAACCGATCTTCCCACGGCGGCCCCGACAACGTCATGCTCTGGCAGCGCTTCACCGGGCAGCCAGGGCACTGGGGCCTGCCGGGAATCGTGATCATCCTGGCCATCGTCGTGGTCGGCCTGGGGGCGGTCGGGCGGGCGGCCGTCTCCCTCGCTCGAAACGGGCGCGGCCAGGTGAAGGTCAGCGGGCCGGCCGGCGTACCGGACCGCCCCAGGCGATCGGCGTTGGTCAGGGAGATCGCTGAACTCGACCGGCTGTTTGCGGCCGGCCGTCTCCCCGAAAGCGAGTACCGCTCGAAGCGTTCGACCCTGAAGCGCGAGTTGATGGCCTTGATGGCCGGGTCTGGGGGGAACCAAGCTTGAAGCGTAGCGCGGCATTGCCGCTCTTCATCGGGTTGGCCTTGATCGTCGCGGCGGTGGCCCTCTACGGCTGGTCCGCGCGCCGGGCGGAAGCGGCCAGACTGGCCGAGGAAGCGAGGCTCGACGCGGCCAGGCAGGCCGCCGCGGCCCAGTCGAAGAGGGCCCTAGGGAAGTTCAGCGAACAGGACCTGGCGAGGATGAGCGAGGGCGGCGGCATCCAGGTGTCGGCCGTCTTTCTCAACCCGATCGAGCCCAGTGAGCGGCAATTGGCCTTCGAGGTCTTCTTCACCACCCATGGTGGTTCAGTCGCCGGCTATAAGCTCGAGGGGCTTTCCACCCTGGCCAACGACCAGGGGGCTAAGGTGGCGGACGGCTTCACCTGGACTTCAGAGTCGGACGACGGGCACCACCGTTACGGGATCCTGAGGGTGGGGCGGGCGGACGCTTCTGGTCGCCCCCTGATCACCGCCGAGACGAAGCGCCTCACCCTGGAGATCCAGGGGATCGGCGACGTCACCCGGACCTTCACCTGGGAACCGCCATACCTGGCCGCGGCCGCTGCGGGCGGCAAGTGACGTGACCGCCACGGCCTTCGCCGCCGGGGTCCTATCCTTCCTTTCCCCGTGCATCATCCCGATGCTCTCGGTCCACTTCACCCTGATCACCGGCCTGTCGTTCAAGGACCTCGAAGGCGGCTCGGTCCCGGCTACCCTGCGCTGGACGGTGGTCGCCCGGACCCTGGCCTTCGTCGCCGCCTTCACCATCGTCTTCGTGGCCGCGGGGGCGGTGGCCGGTGGGGCCGGGCGCGCCCTCGGGGCGGGGCTCACCTACTTCAACTGGCTCGGCGGGCTGGTCGTCATCCTTTTCGGTCTCCACCTGATGGGCCTGGTGCGCCGGCCGCTCGACCGCCTCCTCGGCCACATCGGCTTCGACTATCGCCGGGTGACCCGTCGCCCCGGACTCGCCACGGCCTTCCTCGTCGGCCTCATCTTTGCCGTGGTTTGCTCCCACTGCATCGCGTACACCCTATACTCGTTGCTGATGGTGGCCGGGACGACCGGCTCGGCGGCCGTCGGGGCCCGTCTGCTGGCCGCCTTTTCGATCGGACTGGCCCTCCCCTACCTGGCCGTCGGCTACTCGCTGGGGGCGGTCATCGGCTCCATCCGCGGCCTCGTCAAGTACCGCCGGGCGGTTTCCTTCGCCGCCGGCCTGCTCATGTTGGCCTTCGGCCTGGCCGTCCTGTCCGGCCGGTTCACCGACCTGTCGGGGCGGCTCTCGCCCTGGATCGGTTCCCGACCAAGGCTTGGGATGTAGGAGTGATGGTCATCTTCCCCGCCAGCGAGGTCGTCATCCGCCGCTACGATCGCCTCTCGCCCTTCTACGATTTCTGCGACCGGATGGGCCGGCCCGTCTGGCGGCGGAAGGTCTTCGAGCGGACCCGCGGCGAGGTCCTCGAGGTCGGCGTGGGCACCGGCAAGAACATGCCTTTCTACCGGCCGGGCACGGTGGTCACGGCCATCGACATTGCTCCGGGGATGCTGGCCCGGGCTCGGCGCCGGCTGGGGGAGGCGGCCGCGCCGGTACACCTGATGCGGGCCGACGTCCAGGCCCTCCCCTTCGCCGACGACAGCTTTGACACCGTGGTCGATACCTTCGTCTTCTGCTCCGTCCCCGACCCGGTCCTGGGCCTCCGGGAGATCGCCCGGGTCTGCCGTCCGGACGGCCTGGTCTTGATGATGGAGCACGTCCGAGCCGTCGGGCGGATCACCGGCGCCCTGATGGATGCGCTCAACCCGCTCGTGGTCAGGGTGGTCGGGGCCAACATCAACCGGCGGACCGTGGAGAACGTCCGCCTGGCCGGCCTGTCGCTCGTTTCCGTGGAGGACCTCGGGATGAAAGGGATCGTCAAGCTGATCACCGCCCGGCCGGCCAAGGGGCCCGGAGACCCTTGACAAGGTTCCCAGCGACGAGCTACAATTGCGGTGTAGCGAAGGGGAGTAGCCGTTCAAGGATAGGGTCAACAGACTGGCCTAAAGCCTGGCCCTATCGACCGCACGGTTTGGCGAGACCTTTGCACCCCAATGGGTGTGAAGGTCTCTTTTGTTTGAGCCGAGCGGTTATCACCGTTGGGAGGGACATGCTGATGAACCCGTTCTGGCTTTCGCTCGGGATGATCTTCCTGGCCGAGCTGGGGGACAAGACCCAGTTGGTCGCCCTGACCCTGGCCGCCAGGTATCGCGCCGGGGTCGTCCTGGCCGGCGTCTTTGTGGCCACGCTGGTCGTTCACGTCATCTCGGTGGCCCTCGGGGGCCTGGCCGGCGGGCTCCTGCCCATCGCCGTGGTGAGGTTCGTCGCCGGGCTGGCCTTCATCGCCTTCGGCCTCTGGACGTTGCGGGGCGATAGCCTCGAGGAGCGAGAGTCCCGGGAGAGGCCGGTCACTTCCCCGTTCTGGCTGGTGACCATCACTTTCTTCCTGGCCGAATTCGGAGACAAGACGATGCTCAGCACGGTGACTCTGGCGGCCGGTCGTCCCCCCATCCCGGTCTGGCTCGGCTCGACCGTCGGGATGGTCCTCAGTGACGGTCTGGCCGTCCTGGTCGGGCAGCTTCTCGGGGCCCGCTTGCCCGAACGGGCCATTCGGCTCTGCGCCGCTCTGGTCTTCTTCGGGTTCGGGCTGGTCTCGACCATCCAGGGTGGGCTCGGGCTGTCCCCTGTGGCCTGGGCCGCCGGCGTCCTCGGCCTCGGGCTGCCGGCCTTCCTCCTGTTCCGCCGGCGCGGCTCGGAAGCGAAGGGCTGAATCTCCGACAGCCGGAATCAAGTCAAGAAGAGCAGGTCCGGAGGCACCTTCGGACCTGCTCTTCGTGGTCTCTATCCTCAACGTTCGGCGGTCGGGCGGCAACGATGCGGGCAGTGGCGACAATCGGCGCCGGCCAGAACCTCGAGGCAGCGCGGGCAGACCAGGGTCAGGGGGTTGGTTATCGGCAGGCCGCAACGGGGGCAGATTCGGCTTCCACGGGCGCTTTCCTGGCCACAGACATGGCGCCCCTCGCCGCGGGGATCGGTCAGTCGCCCGCCCATCTCCTTCACCTCCATGAACCGGCCAACCTCAGACCGAGGGCGACCAGGCCCCCGGCGGCCAAGGCCAAGATCCAACTGATCAGCCAGAGGACCGAGGCCTCGCGGGCGCCCCGTTCTTTGTAGATCACCGTCACCGAGGCGATGCAGGGGACGAAGAGAGTGATCGTGACCGCCGCGACCAGCCGCTGAGCCGCGCTCAGGTCGAGGCTGTAAAGGCCGGCCGCGCCGAAGTCGCGCCGGATGATCCCCATGATGAAGGCGTCCGCCGCCTGCCTCGGGAGGTGCAGCCAGCCCTGGGTGACCGGGGCGAAGAGGGCCTGGATCCGGGGGAG
>DASXUT010000038.1 GCA_036504675.1 Bacillota bacterium
GCTGGTCTTCATCTGCGACCCCAACAACCCGACGGGCAACCGGGTGGGGGCGGCGGCCATCGTCGAGGCCCTGACCCGGGCCAATCCCGAGACCTACGTGGCCGTGGATGAGGCCTACTGGGAGTTCAACCTGGGGGAAGCCGGCGAGGCCGCGATGACGGTGGCCGGGCTCATCGCCCACTACCCAAGCCTCATCGTCCTCAGGACGATGTCCAAGGCCTTCGCTCTGGCCGGGGCCCGGCTCGGCTTCGCCCTGGCCGGCCGGGAGACGGCCGCCCGCCTGGAGGTGGTCCGGATGGCCTTCAACGTCAACTCGCTGTCGATGGCCGTCGCCGAGGTGGTCCTCAACGAGGCCGATTACGTCCGGGACGTGGTCGCCCGGGTCATCGACGGCCGGCGGCGGCTGACGGCCGGATTGGCCGGCATCGCCGGCCTCTCCCCGCTCCCGTCCTGGACCAACTTCGTCCTCGTCGGGACAGTCCGCCCGGCGGCCGAGGTGGCCAAGGCGTTGGCCGACCGCGGGGTCCGGGTCCGCCTCTTCCCCGACGTCCGGCTGTCCAACCACTTCCGGATCAGCGTCGGGCGACCGGAGGAGCTCGATCAATGTCTGGAAGCCTTGAGCGACGTGATGGAGGGAGACTCATGAACGATCAGGAGAAGCGGGCCGAGGCCCGCGAGCGCCGTGGGGAGTGCGAACGGGCGACGGCCGAGACCGCCGTCCGGGTGGCCGTCCACCTGGATCGCCCGGAGCCGGTGGAGCTGTCGACCCCCCTCCCCTTCCTGACCCACATGCTCGATCAGTTGGCCAGGCATGGTGAGTTCGGCCTGGAACTGACGGCCCGCTTCACCGGTGAACCCCTGGCCCACCACCTGGCCGAGGACGCCGGCATGGCCCTCGGGCGGGCGATCGACCAGGCCCTCGGCGACCGGAGCGGGGTGACCCGTTTCGGCTGGGCGGTCGTCCCGATGGACGAGTCCCTGGCCGAGGCGGCGGTGGACCTCTCCGGTCGAGGCGGCTTCTACGGTCGGGTCGATTTCTCGTCGGCCGCCACCGCAGGCTTCGAGGCCGCCGACGGGGTCGAGTTCCTGCGGGCCCTGGCGGTCAACGCCCGCCTGACCCTCCACCTCGACCTGAAGCGGGGCGGGAACGCCCACCATGAGCTGGAGGCCTGTCACAAGGCCCTGGCCGTGGCCCTGCGGCAGGCCTTCGCGCCGGCGATGAGCCCGGCCGGGGCGGGCGGAGGCTCGGCGGCCGGGGGCTCGGCGGCCGGGGGCTCGGCGGGCGGGGCCTCGGTCCCGTCGACCAAGGGGGTCCTTTAGAATGGGCGAGATGGGCCTGGCCATGGGTGACGGCATGAGCCGGGGTGCCGGCTCCGGCCCGGGCGGCGTGGAGATTGCCGTCATCGACTACGGCCGGGGGAACCTGCGCAGCGTCCAGTCGGCCCTGGCCCGGGTCGGGGCGAGGCCGATCGTGACGGCCGACCCCGCCCGGCTGCTCGAGGCTCCCGGCGCCATCCTGCCCGGGGTCGGCTCCTTCCGCGACGCCATGTCGACCCTTCGTGAGCGGGGCTTCGTCGAGGCCATTCGGGAGTACGCCCGGCAGGGCCGCCCCATCCTGGGCATCTGCCTCGGGTTGCAGCTCTTCTTCGAGAGGGCCGACGAGGGCGGCCCCGGCGAGGGCCTGGGCCTCCTCGAGGGGCACGTGGCCGAGCTATCCGGTTGTCCGCGCCTGCCCCACATCGGTTGGAACCTCGTCCGGCGGCTGCGGCCGACGCCCCTTCTGCCGGCCGAGGCCGAGCCCTTCTACTTCGTCCACTCTTACGGGGCGGTCGGCGTCCCGGACGAGACTCTGGCGGGGACGACCGAGTACGGGGCGACCATCGCCGCCGTCGTCCAGAAGGGCCTGGTCATGGGAACGCAGTTCCACCCCGAGCGCAGCGGAGCGGCCGGCCTCGCCGTCCTCGGCCGATTCACGGAGGTGGTCCGCCAATGCTCGTGATCCCAGCCATCGACATCCGCGGAGGGAAGGTTGTCCGTCTCCTCCGCGGGGACTATG
>DASXUT010000039.1 GCA_036504675.1 Bacillota bacterium
GAGCTCAACCACGCCAGCATCATCGATGGTTGCCGGCTCTCCCGGGCCGATATCAAGGTCTTCCCCCACAAGGACATGGGCGGGTTGAGGAAGGTCCTCGAGGAGTGCAAGCCCAAATATGGCCGGCTGCTGGTGCTCACCGACGGGGTCTTCTCAATGGACGGCGACATCGGCGAGTTGCCGGGCATCGTCAAGCTCTGCCAGGAGTTCGGGGCCATCTCCTACGTCGACGACGCCCACTCCAGCGGGGTCCTTGGCCGGAACGGCCGCGGCAGCGTCGACCACTTCGGGCTGCACGGTCAGGTCGACGTCCAGGTCGGGACCTTGTCCAAGGCCGTCGGGGTCCTCGGCGGCTATGTCGCCGGCAGTCAGAACCTCATCAATTGGCTGATCCAGCGCGGTCGGCCCTTCCTCTTCTCGACCTCACACCCGCCGGGGGTCGCCGCCGCCTGCATCGCCGCCGTCGACGTCCTCGAGAACGAGCCGCAACTGATCGAGCGCCTCTGGGACAACGCCCGGTACTTCAAGAAGGGCCTGAACGACCTGGGCTTCAACACCGGCATCAGCGAGACCCCGATCACCCCGGTGATCATCGGTGAAGGGGCCAGGGCCATGAAGTTCAGCGACCGCCTCTTCGAGGAAGGCGTCTTCGCCCAGGGCATCGGCTACCCGACGGTGGCCCACGAGAAGTCGCGCGTGCGGACCATCGTCACGGCCACCCACACCCGTCAGGACCTGGACGAGGCCCTGGCCATCTTCGCCAGGGTCGGGCGGGAGATGGGGATCATCAGGTAGGGATGAAGGGGCCGAGCCAGACCAAAACATCCGGCCGAAGAAGACGACGACGCCAGGGCGGTCATGCCGCCCTGGCGTTCTCGTCGGCCTATGATGACCCCCGGGGTCGCTCCCCTTATCCGAGGCTGAGGCTCCACCTCAAGGCCTCGTCCACTCGGGCCATCGTGGTCCGACCCACCGATCCGAGCTTCCGGACAAGCCGCTCGGTGGCAACCGTCATCACCTGATCGAGCTTGATGATGCTCTCCGCCGACAGCCCGCCCTCGGGGGGCTCCATCGGAACCTGAAAGGGGTAAGCTTTTCCTTTTCGCGTTGAGACGGCAGCTACGATGGTAGTTGTGCTGCACCGGTTGCCGATATCATTCTGCACCACCAGCGCGGGACGGACTCCCGCCTGCTCGCTGCCGCGGCTGGGGTTCCAATCGACCAACCAGATCTCGCCACGTCGTGTTTCAAGGGTCATGACGCAGGGCCACCTCCGCCTGAGCCGGCAGGGTTGATTCTGCGTTTTCGCGGCTTTTGTCAGTCATGGCCAGATATCCTTCCGCCATATCAGCTTCGACCTGCCGCTGTCTAGCCCGCCTGAGAAGACTCGCAATAGCCCCGCTTCTCGTGGTCTTCTCACGCTTCTTGAGGCCGTCGAGGATGGCGATGAGGTCATCGGTAAGAGTTATCGTAATCTTTATCGCCTTGGCCATTGGCAGCACCTCTTGCCATAGAGCGTACCATACTCAGCGCCATATCGTCAAGGTAATCGCCTTCCTGCCGTGACCGTTCGTGCAGAGAGTGACATCAAATGCCCGACTTGACCGCCCGCAGCCGTTTCTCACACAGGTCCAGCCAGCGCAGGTCAGCCTCAGCCCGGACCGCGGCGGCCTCGGCCAGAGACAGGCGCACGGCCCGGTCGAGGCGGGCCGACGGGTAGGCCTCGCCTTCCGCCTCCCCCTCCAGCTCTGGCCCTGGCCTGCTCGAGCCGGTGCCGGTAGACCCGCCTCTGCTCGTCGACAAGGCCGAGGATCAGCTGCGGCCGGCGCCGGTCGGCGAAAAGGAGCTTGACCTGAAGCTCGTCGCGGACCGGCGGGGTCCGGCCGACCGGCTCGCGGACCCACTCGCCCAGAGCGTCGAGGCCCTCGGGGGTGACGCAGTAGGTCTGCCGATCGCGCGTCCCGGCCCTCGGTCCCTCCTCGGGCTCGACCAGGCCCTCCGCCTCGAGACGGCTGAGGGTGGTATAGACCTGCCCGACGTTGAGGGCCCAGTGTGGCCCGGCGATGCCCTCGAAGCTCTTCTTGAGCTCATAGCCATGGGCCGGCTTCCTGGCCAGGAGGCCCAGGATGGCGTACTTGATCGACATGGGATCACACCTCAAGGCCTTGTCGCCTTTGGACGGGGGACACGAAAAGGGCCCGCCCTTGCATACTAGTAGATAGATACTAGTATATACAGTCAAGCCCCCGCGGGTCGGCCAAGCGCTGATTGGGTCTGCCGGTACCACCGCCGGCGTGAGCTCTGGGTCAGCTCCTGACGATGATGACCTCGGTCTGGGGCCGCGAGATGTGGCCCTCTTCGACGACGGCGAAGGGGGGCCGTCAGCGGCGAGCGCTCACCAATCCAGCAGGCAACCGCTCCTTTGGTTCATTGGTGAATTTCCTTGACGGCGGTCGTTTACCGTTAAACGAAGGGCCCCCGGCCCGCCAGTCGCAGCCGAGCGTCTTGCCCATCAGGGGTTCGGCACACCGGGTGCCTTCGTCACCCGGTCGACGACGGCCTGACCTCCCGCCCGGGTCGGGGCCAACAGCTCCCGCTCGAGGCGGGTGAGGTCGGACGCCATCTAGGTTGTCGGGGCGGCCGCGAGCAGACGGCCAAGACGAAGCCGAGGCGCCGTAACTGGCAAACTTCTTGCGTCCAGCTTCCTTGGGTCACACCTATTCGCCGGCCACCGTGCCCGATGGCCAGGCCCTCCCGGCACGCTTACCATCTTCGTCGAGCTACCACCTCGTCGTGACGAGAATCATGTCGAGAACTGTCCTTTATTTCTGCCGATAGCGTAGAGGAAGACAGCGCCCGTTGTAGAAATTCCATTTCGAGGAAGAAACTGGCAACCTCCTGCAAGGGGGCCGCTTCTAACCGCCGGCCGCTGACCGCAGTCTTCTCGCCCGCGGAAGCCAATCCGTCGTCCTAGCCGCCCGTAGACTACCGGATCGAGCCCAGGCGCCGGTGCAGTGACGACGGCGTTGGCCGGCTCGCCCAGAAGCGACATGACCAGTCCAGTTCCACCGAGGGCAGACAGATTGGTATTCTAGTCATAGTGAATCACAATGAACTATGTTCTGAAGCAAGGGAGACGGCCAAACGGACCAGTCTCCCCTTTTACGTTGGTAGTCCGATGATACGCGCACTCAGAGACTGCAGGTCTCAAAGGAGGGATGAGTGCTCTACCATCAGGTCTGTCCCACGCTCCCTGCCCGTCCTTCAGGCCTCGAACTATGAACCGGCCCGCATTTTCTGGTGCAAGAAGGAGGATGTCAAGATGAAAAGGACGACCGTATTGGTGCTTACAGTGCTTCTGATCTTGACGGCGGCGGCTCCCGCGCTCGCGGCGCGAATGACTATGAGTCGGCGATCCGCAGCGACTACAACGCCACCCAACGGAACCCATCTCTCTCCGATAAGGATAAGGTTACGGACGCTGTTAACTGTTTCTTCAGGTTGAAACTTGAGAGTCGAGTCCAAGGTAGACCGCTTGGATTCGAGTTCCTTTTCAGCCTACCCGCCGGCAGAGAGACTTGGCAGTTCGAATGGGGCAGATTGCGTCACGCCCTGTTCGGGGATAAGCACTATTCCGTCGAGGTGAGCGCTTATGACTACACCCCGACCTTTGAGTCCATTGAGATCGGACCGGCTAATGCCACAGTCACGTTGCACCCTACGGCAATCCTTCATTACGATAACCCTAGTCGGCCAGACCAGGAAACCTGGCAGGAGTTGCACACCATGAGCCTCACAAAGGAAGACGGGTTTTGGAGGATTCTGAATGATTCCTACGAAGACGAATACCAATGGGCCTGGCCCAAGGGAACCGATTTTGACAAGCTGTTGGCCAGCTTGCCCGAAACCCTCAGAACCCTGGAAGGCGAAATGAACCAACCTCGGAGCATCTTGCTGCAGCCGGGCGAGGTCGGGATTCAATCCACCGTGGTCTACTATGACAGAAACAAGGCTTCGTGGTATGGCAAAACCTGGACGGATGATTCGGGAACGTTTTCAAGTGCCAACTACAACACTGCAAACTTCCTCGCCTATGCCACAACCGATTGTCAGAACTTCGTTTCGCAAGCTGTATGGTGGGGTTTTGGAGGCACCAGTGCAGACCGCAGTTTGCCAATGGTAAATAATATCCCAGGCGCCACCGCTTGGTGGGCAGACAGGAGCAACGCTACCGGCTCTTGGGCTACTGCTCCCACCTTCTACAGCATGATTCTGGACAACCAACTCTACAACAAGATCGGAGTTCACGGGTCGGCAGGTCAGTTAGCACAGACGATGGTGGGGGATGTCATGAAAATCAGCACGCCTGATGGGGAACATGTCTATCTGGTCACCCAGATAGACAACATCATTCCGAACGGCTACACGGATTATTCGGAGATACACGTCTCGGCTCACTCGAGAAACCGGAACAACCACCTTTTCAGTGACCTATACCCTACGCCCCCGCCTGGTCTGGAGTACAGATGGATTCAGTCCTTCCTGTGGCCTTAATTCGGATTCTTGACCTGACCTCCACCTGGTCAAGAGTCAATCGAACCAGCAGGAGGCAGTTGTCAATCAACCCGTTCTCTCTCGCTCCCAGCATTAGGACCATCGGCTCGGGTGTCCACCGTAGGTCCAGGCGATTACCGCACTGGACCACGACCATCTCTTCGATCCTCGTAATCTTCGCCGTCTTAGGGTGCAACCGCACGATGACCGATGAGACCATGGTCACCAAATACCTAAAGACGATGGGGTGGACTGCGGAGGCGGCCGAAGACTCTGGCCCGATCGCAAAGCTTCCGGTTGATATCCCCGCGGATTGGACCGTTGGCCAAGGTCCGCTTCCTATTGGACTGTACTGGTCGGTCGCTGACACCCTTTCTAAGGATGTGGGTCTGGGCCTGGAGGCCTACCGCGGTAAGGAAGTCGTGGCTTTCGTCGTCCCCCTCGCGCAGAGGCCCTGGCCAGAATGGGTGCAGGGGCAACGGAAGAACTTGGCGATCATTCTGGTCAAAGACCACCACGTGGTCGGGGCATGGTTGGAGCTGGAAGGCATTCTGCTTGGACCTTCGCTGAAAGGAAGGAACCTGACTGACATCACCGGGCTCGACTGGGGAGAGTGGCTCCTGGCCAACGGCCTAGCGGGTGCACCCTCACGGTCGCAGGAAACGCCTGAGGAAACAATCCGGGGCTACTTCGCCGCGTTGACACGAGCCGATGTGGAGCAAGCCGTGGCCAGACTGACGGCAAGGAACGCTCTTGAGGAATTGCTGCAGCGTGATGCAACCTCGGCCTTGTACACCACCGTCCCGCACGCTACATCCTTGGAGGAAACAATTGCTTCCGCCTCCGTCAAGAGCATTGCCCCCGCCGAAGGCGAGGCATACCGGCCTGCGCTTGAGCGCCTTGCCGCGGGAAAGCCGGCGGAGACGAGACGCTATGAAGTCCTTCTGGACGTGACCTGGCGAGTCCAAATGCCTGTGCCGAACGGACCTCACGAAATCACTATGACCCTGGTGATGGAAACGGCGGACTCCTCTTGGGGTATTGATGACCCATAGGGCCGTCCGCCTCTCGAAGACCAAGAGAGCTCACCCCTTGAACGGGTGAGCTCCCCTATTATCAGGGCCGGGCGGGTTATGGGCCGGATAACGTCAGTCTACGGCGACCCCCATCTCCTTCTCCAGGGAGTCCAGGAAGGTCTGGTCGTCGGTAAACCGCCGGGCCTGCTCAAGGCAGTCCTCGATGGTCTCCCGTCGCCGCTCCCGGTCGACCCGGAAGCTCTTGGCGGCGGCGATGAAGTCGCCTGTCTCGATGAACCGGCCGCCCCGGTCGAAGGCCACCCGCTTGGCCCGGGTGACCAGCTCTTCCAGCTCGGCTCCGGAGAACTCCTTGGTCAAGGGGACGACCTCGCTTTTCAGGAAGGCGACCAATGCCCCCTCGGCGATGGCCAGGGGAACCTTGGTCTTCTTGGCCCCGGCCTTCATCCCCAGGTGGACCAGAAGGATGTCCAGCCGGGCCTGATCCCCCGGGTAGAGAAAGGGGATCTTGTAATCGAAGCGGCCGGTGCGGGTGAAGGCCTCGTCGAGGTGCTCAGGGACGTTGGTCGTACCGACGATGATGGCCTCCCGATCGGGCTTCCCGAGCCACTCCAGGAACTGCGAGAAGACCCGCTTCGTCTCTTCTCCGGCCGAGTCCGACGTGGCTTCGCCGCGCTTGCCGAAGCGGTCGATCTCGTCGACGAAGACGATCGCCGGCGACATCTTCTCGGCCAGGCGGATGGCGTTCCTCAGGTTCTGTCCGGACTCCCCGAGCCACTTTGAGTAGATGTTCTCGGTGACCAAGTTGATGAAGGGCAGGTTGATCTCGCGGGCCAGGGCGTTGGCGAAGAGGCTCTTGCCCGTGCCCGGGGGGCCAAAGAAAAGGATGCCCTTGGGCAGGGGCAAGCCGAAGCGCGCCGCCCGGTCCGGCTCCTTGAGGACGTTGATGATGTACTTGGCGATGAAGTCCTTGATCACCTGGTACCCGCCGATGTCGTCGAAGCCGGTCTGGGGGTCCCTGACCTCCAGCACGCCCGAGCGCTTGACCAACTCCGACTTGAGCTGCTTGACCGTGGGCAGGTCGAAGCGGCGGGTCCGGTGATAGGACTCGAGGAGGAGGCTCTCCAACTGGTGGAGGTTGAGCCCGGCGGTGGCCAGGCTCACCTCGAGCACCTGTGGCTCGGTCAGGGGCAACTCCAGTTCGCGAGCGTCGCGGGCGATGATGTGCTCCCGCTCAGCCCCCGAGGAGGCATCGACGGAGATGATCACCACCAGTTCCTTGGTGAAGTCGTCGAGGATTCGATTGGCGTCGGAGGTCATGACGATGACCATCGAGCCCTTGTTGATGATCGCCGGGTCAATCGCCCAGGCCCGCAGGGCGCTCTGGAAACCGGTCTCAGACTCGCGGTTGTCGGAGATGTTCTGGACGATGAAGATGGTCCGCCACTTCTTCAAGAGGCCATCGACTTCTTTGAGGACGGCCCTGAAGGCGACCAGGGCGGCCGCGTCTTCCCCGAGCTTTTGGGCCAGGGCCGAAGAGCCGGTCTGGCGGCGGTAGGGCTCGACGGCGAAGCCACCGGCGCCCCCACTCACCGTCGCCAGCTTGCTGAGGCCCTCCCACTGGTCATAGACAAGAACGTAGTCGGCCCCTTTCGTCTCCGGCCGGCTGAGCAGGAACTCCTTGAGCTGGTAAAGTCGTTTCGGGTCGGTCGTCTCGTAGCAGATGATCGGGGAGTACATGCTCTTGCGCTTGAGCATCCCATCCTCGATCCATCCGGTGTCGAGGCCGCCCATCGTCATCGCCATCTGGCCACCACCTATCCGCAACGGGAGGAGAACTTGCGCTCGGTCCGGACCCCGTAGGCCTTGAGGGCCTGGGCCAGCGCCTCGGCCTGTCCCTCGCTGTAGTACTCACCGATCTCGATGTGCCCGGGGAAGACCCGGACCTCGAGGATGCTCCTGGGCCGCCCGACCTCAGCGGGCGGGACGGTCTCCGCGGCCGCTCCGGGCCTTTTTCTCATCCTCTTCTTCCTCCCGCTCTCCGGTCTCCCGGGCGATCAGCCCCGGGTCCTTCCGGACCACCTCGATCGGGTCAATCAGCAGGCCCAGAGCCTTGAGTACCCCGCGGAGCCGCTCGGCCTCGTCGAAGCACTCCTCGCCGGCAAAACCGATGAAGTTGGTCTCGAGCTTCCCCTCCGGGTTGATGACCACTTCGATCTTCTTCGGCATCACAGCACCCCCCGGACAAGGACGTCGCGACGACTGCCCTTGGCCTCGGCCTCGTCCCCCGGGCCCACCTGAACATCGTAGTTCAGTTCCCTGAGGGCCCTGGCCACGGCCAGGGCCGTGTAGTTCTGGGTGATCTGGTCCCCGATGGCCTTGGCCGCCCCCTGGTTGTCTCCATAGGAATCGAAGAGAAAACGAACCTCGCCGGTGGTCCGGGAGACTCGGACGCCCACCCCTCTTCGAAACTCCGGGGTGGACACGGCGAAGTCGCAGTATCGGCGGTGGCTGTAATAGTCCAGGACGCTGTCTCCGACCGTCCCCCCGAGGTCCTCGGCGGTCGCTTCAATGGCCGCCCGGAGCATCTTCCAGGTCGGGTCGTTCTGGCTGGTCGGGCTCTCCGGGGACCCGGGCTTGACCTTTATCTTGGTCTTGTATGAAGCGATATGGCTCAAGCCTTCTCCTCCCTAGCCCAGGGTGATTTGCTTGGACAAGAACTCCGTCCGCCGGGAATGCCATTCCTCGGCCTCCCGGCCGACCTCGTTGAGCCTGGCTTCATACTCGCCCTTCTGCCGATGCAGATCGGCGGCCGCCTTCTCCATCTCGGCCAACTCCTCGTTGGGAGCGGCCAGGTCCGGTTCCAGGAGGCCCAGGTCGACCACCTTGAGCTGGGCCCGCAACTGGTCCTGACGATCGGCCGACCCACCCTCCCCCGCCCGCCCCAGCCGGTCGATCTCCGTTTGGATACCCTCGCGCCGCGCGAGCCGACCCTGATGGGACAAACCGGCCATCTCCTGCCGCCACTCCTGGACCTTGACCACCCGGAGCCTGGCCACTCCGCCGGCCTGCTGCCACTCGTCGAGCAGTTGTTGAAGGATGTTCTGCTCGGCCAGCCTCTCCCGGTGTCTCCCCTCGATGGCCCGCTGTCTGGAGGCGGTCAGGGCCAGCCTTTGCTCGACCAAAGCCAGCCCCGAGCGGATGTGCTCGCGTTCCCGCTTCAGACGGACGATCTCGCGGTCATAGCCGCCGAGTATCCGATGGCGCAGGTAGCTTACGGCGGCGAGGCCCAGGGCGGCGAAGATCGGCAGGGACAGGGCCAGTCCGAGGAGATAGATGTAAACCGGCTCGATGTCCGGGAAGTGGAACCGGACGAAGGCGACCCCGGCCAGGTAGCTCACGGCCCAGACGAGGAGCAAGAGGGCCTTGCCCTTCCTCGTGTACCGGTAGCTGGTCAGCAGGTGATTGATGGCCAGGGCGATGGGCACGAGGACGACGATCAGCAGGACATACATCGGGTGGCGCACCCCCTCCTTGGGCCGGCTCGCCCCGGGCTCGGGCTTCAAAACGGCTCCTGCCTGAATTATATGCCCCACGGCCGCCGGGCTCAAGCCGGCGACCTTCGACCCCGTGACGGTTATTACGAACGGCGGGGGCCTCGAGTTTCCAGGCGACCCCCACCATAGGAGGATTTTTCTGAACTGTCACCGAAATGCTATTCAAACAAGCAGCCTATACCTAGCGACAATTCGCTCCCGGCGGCGGCCCAGATCGGTCGCCGCGATGGAGGTGGTCGGAGGAGCGAGCCTGGTCCGGAAGCCGGACTCATGAGTCCCGTTCGCTACGGGGATGAACCCCAATCGGTGAGGAGGTTGACAGTCTTGCGGAACCTCAAGCGCTGGAAGCTTATCCTCTGGCTGGTCGTGGTGACCTTCCTCGGGACCGCGGTCCTCGGCGGCTGCGCCAACACGGGCAAGAAGGAACTGACCATCAAGATGTATGGCTATACCAACCCCCGTCCATACAACGCCGTGGCCGACCAGTTGGCCGAAGCTGTGGCCGCCGATCTCAGCAAGATCGGGGTCAAGGTCGAGATCACCAAGTTGCCCTGGAAAGAATACAAGGACGCCGTCCAGAACAAGGGCGAAGGGGACATGGTCTTCTTCGGCTGGATCGGCGATAACGGGGACCCCGACAACTTCCTATACATGCTCCTCGATTCCAAGCAGATCAGCGACAAGGCCAACATGAACGAGGCCAACTACAAGAGCCCCGACTTCGATAAGCTGGTCGAGGAGGCCCAGGTCCTGACCGACCCGGCGGCCCGTCTCGACAAGTACGTCAAGGCCCAGGAGATCCTGGCCAAGGACGCCCCATGGCTGTTCCTGAGTCACTCAAACGACATGGTCGCCACCCGATCCGACGTCACCGGCTTCAAGCTTCACCCGACCGGCTGGATCGACCTGAACGCTGTCGACAAGCCGGCCAAGAACGGGAAGAAGGTATTCGTCTATTCCCGCGGCGCCGATGCCGTTTCTCTGGACCCGGCCATCCCGGACGACGGCGAGTCGTTCAAGCCCATCATCCAGATCTACGACGGCCTGTTCAAGTACAAGGCGGGATCGACCGAACTCATCCCCGGTCTGGCCGAGTCCTACGAGGTCTCCAAGGACGGCCTGACCTACACCCTTCACCTCCGGAAGGGCGTCAAATTCCATGACGGCACGCCATTCAACGCCGACGCCGTCGTCTTCAGCATCGACCGCCAGCTCCCCGGCAAGGCCACCGAGAACATGGCCTACGCCAGCTTCACCTTCGGTCTGGTGAAATCGGTGGAAAAGGTCGACGACCTCACGGTCAAGGTGACCCTGACCCAGCCCTACACCCCGTTCCTGGCCAACCTGGCGATGGGCCTGTCGGCCCCGATCGTCAGTCCGACCGCGGTCAAGAAGTACGGGGCCGACTGGGGGGTCAAGTACGCCGTCGGTACCGGCCCCTTCATCCTCACCAAGTGGGATCACGGCACGAAGACCATCTACCTCAAGAAGAACCCCAATTACTGGGGCGGCGCCCCGAAGCTCGATGAGGTCATCATCAAGGTGACCGACGACAACACCGTCCGGGCCAACGAAGTCCTGGCCGGCAACGTCGACATGGTCGACGGCATCGCCCCGGCCGACGTCGAGCGCCTGAAGGCCGACAAGAACGTCACCTTCCTCACCGGCGCCGGCATGAACGTTAGCTACTGCGCTTTCCGGACCAACCGGCCGCCCTTCGACAACGCCAAGGTCCGCGAGGCCATCAGCCGCGCGGTCAACGTCGAGGCCATCGTCAAGATGCTCTACAAGGGCACGGCGACCCGGTCGAACTCGGTCATGCCGCCCGGGTTCTTCGGCTTCGCCAAGGACGTCAAGGCCTACTCCTACGACCTCGACCTGGCCGTCAAGCTCCTCCGCGAGGCCGGCTACAAAGCTCAGAAGCCGAAATAGGCCGGTTTTGAACCGGACCGAACCGAAGGGGATGTGGTCTAGGCCACATCCCCTTTTGGCGGGCCGGCCGGAGTCGAGGTCCTGAAGAGCCCTATCCTGAACGGGGGCGCTATCCTCCATGTGGACTTAC
>DASXUT010000040.1 GCA_036504675.1 Bacillota bacterium
CGAATGGCCGCGGGCCGACCATGCCCGCGGCCTCTTCACATCGCCGCGGACGAGTCCACCTCCCACGGAAGGCGAGGCTAGAGCCGAGCCGAACGCACGGGGAGGTTTTTTCATGTCCATCCTGACCGTCAAGGACGTCAGCAAGTACTTCGGGGCTCAACGGGTCCTCGATCACATCAGCTTCGCCATCGGCCGCGGGGAGCGGGTCGGCCTGGTCGGCCGCAACGGCGTGGGCAAGACCACCCTCTTGCGCCTGATCATGGGGCAGGAAGAAGCGGACTCCGGGGAGATCGCCATCGCCCACGGTTGCCGCCTCGGTTACCTCGAGCAGGAGGCGACCTTCGACCCCGAGAGGTCGCTGTCGGAAGAGGTGGGTCGGGTCTTTGACCCCCTCCGGCGCAAGGAGGATGAACTCCGGGCGGTCGAAGCGGAGATGAGCCGACCGGACGTCGTCGCCGACCCCGAGCGGTTGGAAAAAGTGATGGCCCGCTATACCCGGTTGACCCACGAGTTCGAGGCAGCCGGCGGATACGACTATGCCGCCGAAGTCAAGGTCACCCTGGGCGGCCTGGGCTTCGCCCCCGAGGAGGGCGGGCTGCCGATGGGGGCCCTCTCGGGGGGCCAGAAGACCCGGGCCTTTCTGGCCAGACTGCTCCTGGGGCGGCCGGACCTGCTGCTCCTCGACGAACCCACCAACCATCTGGACATCCAGGCGGCCGAGTGGCTCGAGGAGTACCTGTCGCATTTCCCGGGGGGCATCCTCATCGTCTCCCACGACCGCTACTTCCTCGACTCCGTCGCCCAGAAGATCATCGAGCTCGATGAGGGCGGGGCCGAGCAGTACACCGGCAACTTCAGTTCCTACGTGGCCCAGCGCGACGAGCGGAGGCGGCGGCAGGAGACCGAATACCGGCGCCAGCAAGAGGAAGTCGCCGAGATGAAGTTCTTCATCGCCAAGTGGAAGGCCGGCACCCGGTCGACCCTGGCCAAGAGCGTTGAGAAGCGACTGGCCAAGGTCGAGCCGATCGGCCGTCCGCGCTCGACGGTGACGATGAAGCTCCACTTCAACGTGGCCGAGACCGGCGGCCGCGAGGTCCTCAAGCTACGTGGGTTGGCCAAGGGCTACCCCGGGCGCGAACTGTTCCGCGGGGTCGACGCGACGGTCGTGCGCGGCGACCGGGTCGCCCTGATCGGCAAGAACGGCACGGGCAAGACCACCCTCCTCAAGATCGCCATGGGGATGATCGAGCCCACGGCCGGGCAGGCCGTCTGGGGCGGCGGGGTCGAGGTCGGTTATTTCTCTCAGGACCTCGACGACCTCGACGACGCCAAGACCGTCCTCGATGAGATCATGGGCTGCGGCGACTTCCTGCCCGGCCAGGCCCGAAGCTACTTGGGGCGCTTTCTGTTCCGCGGGGAGGAGGTCCATAAGCTCGTCGGGACCCTCAGCGGCGGCGAGCGCAGCCGGCTGTACCTGGCCAAGCTGGTCCTCGGCCGGGCCAACGCGCTGGTCCTCGACGAACCCACCAATCACCTGGACCTTGAATCCAAGGAAGTCCTGGAGGAAGCCCTCAAGGACTACCCCGGGACGATCGTCGTCGTCAGTCATGACCGCTACTTCATCGACCGGTTGGCGACGAGGGTCTTCGATATCGACGGGGGTCGCATCGCCCAGTACCGCGGCAACTACACCACCTACCGGATGGAGAAGGCGAAGCAGATGGCGGCTCAGGCGAGCGGCGCCGGGGCGGCACTGGCTCCCAGGACGGCGCCCCGCCACGAAGAATTCGACAGGCCGCGCCCGGGGCGCGGCGGCGGCCGACGCGAACGGGAGGGAAAAGACCTCGAGCTGACCATCCTCGCCCTCGAGAAGGAGAAGGCCGCTCTCGACAAGACCATGGGCGACCCGGGCTTCTACCGCCGCGACGGCCACGAGGTCCGGGAGACCATGCGCCGCTATGAACAGCTCATGCTGGAGCTTGACCAGGCCTACAAGCGGTGGGAAGAGTTGATTCAGCGGTAGCCGGGGATGGGGTCTCGGGCCAGGCCGCGCATGGCGCGGAGGTCCCCCGCGGGCGCCGCCATGCGTCGCGCTCCTGCTTTCGAGGCGCCCTTCAGGAAGGAAATCGCCCCCAGGGGGACGAAGGACTACCTAATAGGCAACCTTCGCCGAAGGAGGCCTCCGCCAGTCATGAGCAGAGAGCCCATCGATGATCGAACTCGGGTCGTGGTCAACATCTTTGGGGAAGAATACCCCATCAAAGGCGCGGGACGGCCGGAGTACCTGCAGGAGCTGGCCGCCAGCGTGGATCGCAAGATGCGCCAGGTGTCGGAGACCCACCCGCGCCTGTCGGTCAGCCGGGTGGCGGTGATGGCCGCCCTGCTGATGGCCGACGAGTTGCAGAAGCTGAAGGAACAGCACGATCGCTTGACTGAGATGTACGAGCAGGAATGGGAACGGCGGAAAGACCGCAGGGCCAACGAGTGAGGCGAGACTCCGAAGGCGGGGGGCGGGTTGTCGCCCCGCGTTTCTTTTTGTGGTTGGGGGTGAGGGGTTGAAGAATGCCGTCGTCGCCGGAATGTTCGAGGAGATCGCTGAACTGCTGGCGATCAAGGGGGGCGACAAGGCCGATTCCTTCAAGGTGCGGGCCTACGAACGCGCCGCCCGGACCATCGAGGGCCTGACCGAGGACATCGAGACCATCGCGGCTGAGGACCGCCTGACCGAGCTTCCCGGCATCGGCGAGGCCTTGGCCGGCAAGATCGAGGAGGGCCTCGCCAAGGGCACCTGCGCCTACCTAGAGGAGTTACGGCGCGAGTTCCCCGCCGGGCTCCTGGAGATGCTCCGGGTGCCGGGGGTCGGGGCCAAGACCGTGGCCCGGGTCTACCACGACCTGAAGCTCCAGAGCCTGGCCGAACTGGAGGCGGCGGCGCGGGCCGGCCGACTCCAGGGCCTGTCCAAGATCGGCCCCAAGACCGAGCAGAACATCATCGACGGGATCGAGAGGCTGAAGCGGTCGCACGGCCGAATTCCGATGTGGAGCGCCCGGCCCCTGGCCCAATCGATGGTCGACCGCCTGCGTATCCTGCCGGAGGTCGAGCGGGTGGAGATGGCCGGCAGCCTTCGCCGCTGGCGGGACACGGTCGGCGACATCGACCTGGTGGCCTCCTCCGAAGACCCGGGCCGGGTGATCCGGGAGTTCACGAAGCTCCCCGAGGTCACCGCGGTGACCGGGGCGGGGGAAACCAAGGCCAGTGTGATCGCCCTTGGCGGGGTCCACGTCGACCTCCGGGTCCTGCCCGCCGAGGACTTCTACACCTCGCTGCACCACTTCACCGGGTCCCAGCCGCACAACGTCAGACTCCGCGGGATGGCCCGCAAGATGGACCTGAAGATCAACGAGTACGGGGTCTTCCAGGTGGCCGACGAAGAGGCCGTTTCCGAGGACAACCCGCCGCCCGGCGGGGGCGGGGAGAAGCTCCACGTCGGCAGCGAAGAGGACCTCTACAAGCTACTTGGCCTGCCCTTCATCGAGCCGGAGCTGCGCGAGGACCGCGGGGAGATCGAGGCCGCCGAACAGGGGTGCCTGCCTCACCTTATCGAGCAGAAGGACATCCGGGGCGACCTTCACACCCATACCAATTGGAGCGATGGTACGACGACCATCACCGTGATGGCCGAGGCCGCCCGCAACCGCGGTCGCGAGTATCTGGCCATCAGCGACCACACCAAGTCGTTGGCCTTCGCCCGCGGTCTCGACGCCGAGCGCTTGCGGCTGCAGGGCGCCGAGATCGCCGCCTACAACCGGGACCACGATGGCCAGGATTTCCGGCTGCTGGCCGCCAGCGAAGTCGACATCCTCCCAGACGGCCGCCTGGACCTCCCCGACGACGCCCTCCGGGAACTGGATTTCGTCACCGCTTCGGTTCACAGCGGCTTCCGTCAGACCATCGAGCAGATGACCGAGCGGGTTCGCCAGGCGATGAAGAACCCCCACGTCGACTCGATCGGGCACCCCACCGGCCGTCTCATCGGACGGCGTGAACCCTACGAGATCGACCTCGAGAAGGTCATCGAGGGAGCCCGGGAGACGGGGACCTTCCTGGAGATGAGCGCCTCGCCCGACCGCCTCGACCTGTCGGACCTCAACGCCCGGCGGGCCAAGGAGCTCGGGGTGAAGCTGGTCATCAACACCGACGCCCACGACCCCCGGCGACTCGACGAGATGATCTTCGGGGTTCACAACGCCAGGCGGGCTTGGCTCGAACTGCCCGACGTGGTCAACGCCCAGCCCTGGGAGGACGTGCGCAAGTGGCTCAAGAAGGGTTGATGGAAGCGGCGGGCCGGCCGGCCGCTCCGCCGGTGCCGGCCGCGCCGCCCCCGGCCCCGCGCCGCGTCTTCCTCTTCTTCATTGATGGGTTCGGGATCGGCCCGGACGACCCAGCCAAAAACCCGGTGCTGGCGGCTGATTTGCCGACTTTGGAGAAGCTCCTCGGCGGGCGGCGTCCGGTCCTCAGTGGCCTGGCCGGCCTGGCCGAGCCGATTTTGGCCGAACCGGCGACGATGGTCCCGGCCGATGCTTGCCTGGGCGTGCCCGGTCTGCCCCAGAGCGCCACCGGGCAGACCGCCCTCTTCTCGGGAGTCAACGCCCCGGCCCTCCTCGGCCGCCACCTCAACGCCTATCCCAACGAAGCCCTCAGCCAGGTCCTCAAGGAGAAGGGGCTCCTGCGGCGGGCCGTCGATCGCGGCCTTCGGGCCACCTTCATCAACGCCTTCACCCGCTTCTACACCGACCTCGTCGAGTCGGGCGGCCGGCAGCCATCGGCCTCGACGGTCACCGCCCTCGGGGCGGGGTTGCCCCTGCGGACGGTCGACGACCTCCTCGCCGGCCGCGCCGTCTATCACGACATCACCAACGAGTGGCTGATCGCCCGGGGCTTCGAGGTGCCGGTCATCGACCCGGAGACGGCCGGGCGGCGGGCCGCGGCCATCGCCCGCGACCACGAGGTCTCGATGTTTGAGCACTTCCTGACCGACTTCGCCGGGCATGCCCAGGACATGGACCAGGCGGTGATGGTCCTCGAGCGGATCGATCACTTCCTGGGGGCCTTCCTGGCCGACTTTCCCCTCAATGACTCCCTGGCCGTCATGGCCAGCGACCATGGGAACATCGAGGATCTCAGCGTCAAGACCCACACCCGGAACCCCGTCCCGGTGATTGCCATGGGCGCCGGCCGCGAGGCGTTGACCGCCTGTGTGGCGGCCATTACCGACGTCGCCCCGGCGATGATGAGCCTGCTGGACTCCGGCCTGGCCGGCGCCGGCGGGGGACACACGGACGGGCGAGAGGAGCAGACTCCAGCCAGATGATGGACGAACGGATCCTCCGGGCCCTCGAATTCGACAAAATCCGCGAACACCTGGTCGATGAGGCCTCGTGTTCGCTCGGCCGCGACATCGCCGCCGCCCTAGCCCCGTCGGGCGACGTGGGCGTGGTCCGGCGTTGGCAGAGTGAGACCACCGAGGCCCGGGATGTCCTGGCCCGGCTCAGCTCGGTGCCCCTGGGCGGGCTGCACGACATCCGGCCGCACCTCGGTCAGGCTGAGCGGGGAGCCCTCCTCACCCCGCCGGAGTTCCTCGAGATCGCCGACACTATCCACGCCTCCCGCCGCCTGAAACGCTTCTTCGCCGACGACCGGCTGAAGGCGCCCGTCCTAGCCGAGATGGCCGCCGGACTCGGGGTCTTCGACGCCCTCGAGGCCGAGATCAAGCGGGTCATCACTGATCAGGGCGAGGTGGCCGACAACGCCAGTCCGGAACTGGCCCGGATCAGACGGGCCAGGCGGACCCTTCAGGGGCGCATCCGGGACAAGCTCGACTCGATCATCCGCTCCGCCGAGCACGCCAAGTATCTTCAGGACCCGATTATCACCATCCGCGGCGACCGCTACGTCGTCCCGGTCAAGCAGGAGTTTCGCGGGCAGTTCAGCGGGGTCATCCACGACCAGTCGTCGAGCGGGGCGACCCTCTTCATCGAACCGATGGCCGTGGTCGAGTTGAACAACGACCTTCGCCAGGAGGAACTCCGGGAGCGGGACGAGGTCCAGCGAATCCTCCGCTTGCTCACGGCGAGGCTGGCCGGGGAGGCCGAGCCGTTGCGGGCGAGCCTCGAGCTCATGGCCCGCCTCGATTTCGCCTTCGCCAAGGGCAAGCTGAGCCTGGAGATGAGGGCGACCGAGCCATTCCTCAACGCCACCGGGCGGCTGGAGATCCACGGCGGCCGGCACCCACTCCTGCTGCGCCGCCTGGTCTCGGACGGGGCCGGGGGCTCCGGCGAAGGTGGCGCCCCGCGCGAGGTCGTCCCCATCGACGTCCCGCTGGGCAAGGACTTCGATACGCTGGTCATCACCGGGCCCAACACCGGCGGCAAGACGGTGACCCTGAAGACCATCGGTCTTTTGACCCTGATGGCCCAGGCCGGGTTGCACGTCCCGGCCGCCGACGGCACCGAGCTCTCGGTGTTCGCCAAGGTCTTCTGCGACATCGGCGACGAGCAGAGCATCGAGCAGAGCCTGTCGACCTTCTCCTCGCACATGCGGAACATCGTCGCTCTCCTACGGCAGGCCGACGACGAGTCGCTGGTCCTATTGGACGAGCTGGGGGCCGGCACGGATCCCACTGAGGGGGCCGCCCTCGGCATGGCCATCCTCGAGCACCTCCACGCCAAGGGGGCCAAGACGGCGGCCACGACCCACTACAGCGAGTTGAAGGCCTTCGCCTACTCCCGGCCGCGGGTGGCCAACGCCTCGGCCGAGTTCGATGTCGAGACGCTGAGGCCGACCTATCGGCTCATCGTCGGGTTGCCCGGCCGGTCCAACGCCTTCGAGATCGCCAAACGGCTGGGCCTCGACGAGCCGGTCATCGACCGGGCGAGGAGCTTCATCTCCCAGGACGAGATGAAGGTCGAGGACCTCATCGTCAACATGCAGGCCGACAAGGTCATCCTGGAACGCGAGCGCCGCGACGCCCAGATCCTCAGGGAACGGGCCGAGCAGAAGGTCCGCGAGGTCGAAAAGCGCGAGGGCGACCTGCGCCAGAGGGAGCGGGACATCCTCGACCGGGCCCGGCAGGAGGCCTCGTCGGTGGTCTCCAGGGTCAAGCGCGAGGCCGATGAAGCCCTCAAGGGGCTGCGGTCGGCGGCCGCCGCCGGCGACGAGAAGGCCCGCGGGCGGGCCATCGAGGAGGCCCGGAAGCGGCTACGCGAGCTCCAGACCGAGGTCCGTGAGAAGACGGCCGGCCCGGCCGAGCCGGTCCCCGAGGGCAAGGGCCCGGGGGACCTCAGGACGGGCGAGATGGTCTTCTCCTTCAGTCTGCGCCAGCGGGCCCGGGTGTTGGCCGAGCCGGGCGCCGACGGCAAGGTCCGGATCCAGGTCGGGGTCATCCGGACGACCGTCCCCCTGAGCGACCTGGTCAGAGTGGAGGACGAAGACCGCGCCGCCGAGCGGACCAACATCAACCAGATGGCCTCGGATAAGGCCCAGGCCATCTCAAACGAACTGGACCTCCGCGGCCTGACCGTTGAGGAGGCCATCGAGGCCGTCGACAAGTACCTCGACGACGTCTCCCTGGCCGGCCTGAAGAAGGTCTTCGTCATCCACGGCAAGGGGACGGGAGCGCTACGCCAGGCCGTTGGTTCGCACCTGCGGTCTCACCCGGCCGTCAAGGCCGCCCGCCTCGGTGACCAGCACGAGGGCGGGGAAGGGGTGACCGTGGCCGAGCTGGGGTAGGAGCCGACCTTGAGCGGCGCCAGGAGACCGGGTTGACATAACCCTAGAAACGACACAGGATGACGGACCCCGGCGGAACGCCCGCCGGGGTCCTTCTTTGCCCGAGCTATGAGCCCAATTGTGTCGAGCCATGTCGATATGGGTCAAACGGAAGGCGTAAAGTGGAGGGAGTTTCCAGGCGAACTCATTGATGGGTGAAGATTCAGATTAATGGCTCTCCGACTGGAAAAGGGGGATGCGTGATGCGGTCCCGCCGCCGGATCCTTGCGGCCCTCGTGGTGGTGGCCATGCTGATGACCTCCGGCCCAGCCTTCGCGGCTCGACCGGGAGGCGGAATCACGCCGCAGGCGACCACGGGCGTAAGCGTCAGCCCAAACCCGTATGACCCGACGGCCGGGCAGGCCCTGGTCGTCTCGTGGTCCTACGACACCATTGACCACCAGACCACGATCAGCGTGTCCGGACCGGTCAACGACAGCTTTCCAGCCTACGGTCATGTTGGAACCAATAGCTATATCATCGGACTCCCACAATGGCCTGATGGCTACTACACGATAACCGTGGCCCCGGCCGACCAATGGAGCGGCTACTCGGGCTCAACGGGGTTGGTGGTCAAGAGGGGTGCCGGAACACCCGAGCCGCCCCCGCCGCCCCCGCCCCCGCCGCACCCCGCACCGTCAGGAATGACGCTCCAGAGTAACCCACTGTATACGCCGTACCAGACGGTGTGGATACCGGTGCCCAGCTTCCCCTCCAACGTCCCGGCGGTGACGGGGGCCCGCATCAGCGTCAGCGCGGGTGGGGCCGGATCCCTTGAGCAGTCGACCAGCACGCCGTCGGGAGGCAGCTATGTCTTCACCTTCACCCCGCCGGCCAGCGGGACGGTGGTCGTGACGGCCGCCTACCTGTTCGCCGACGGGGTGCCTGGAGATACGACCAGCACCTCTTTCACCTACATCCCCAAGCCGGCGGCCCCGGCCATCACCACGAGCCTCCAAAGCCCATCGGGAAACCGGGTGGTGACCGTGCGTGGCTCCGTCTCGACCACCGGCACGCCGGTCGCTCTGGTCACCCTGCGGAACGGTTCGTCGATCGTGGCCAGCGTGAGCCCCAGTGGCGGGTCGTGGTCAACCTCGGTGACGCTGAAGGAAGGCTACAACCACCTGACCGCGGTGGCGACCAGCCCCGCCGGGATTTCCTCCGACGAATCGAACGCCCTCGATGTCCTCTATGATCCGGTCAAGAAGTATGACGGAGACCTGGCACCCAGCGCGGCCCAGCAGACGCTGGGCGGGTCCTATACCTCCGGGTTCTGGGCCGACCCCATCAACACGGCGACGGGCAACTTCATTCATACGGAGACCGACCTCGTCCTCTACGGTCGGCTGCCGATGGCCTTTGAGCGCTACTACAACTCCCTGGACCCGTTCTTCGGGTCCCTGGGCAACGGCTGGAAGCACAGCTTTGAATACGCCCTGGACCTGCGTCAGGCCGGCCTGGCTATCGTCACGCGCCCCGATGGTCGGAGGGACAACTATCACCTCGTGGGCGGGACCATCGAACCGCCCCCCGGGGTGGCTGACACTCTGGCCCGGGACCGAGCCGGCCGCTATTCCCTGCGGACCCAGGACGGGCTGACCTATGCCTTTGACAGTTCGGGCCGGCTGGCGTCCATTCGCGACAGGGACGGCCGAACCCTGACGGTCGGCCAGACCACGATCGCCGGCTTTTCGCGGGTCGCCTCCGTCCGGGACTCGGCCGAACGGGGCTTCGCCTTCACCTATGACGATCGCGCCCGCCTGACCACGGTGACCGACAGCGCCGGGCGCAGGGTCTCCTTCCGGTACGACGACGTCGACAACCTGGTCAAGGTGATCTCCGTCGACGGCCAGGCGACCACCTACAAATACGACGACCGGGACCAGATGACCGAGATCGTCGGGCCCGACGGCCGGACGATCATCCGCACCGCGGCAACCTCATCAGGGTGCAAAAGCCGTCGGGCGCCGTGACCCGCCTGACCTACGACGCCAACGACCAACTGACGCGGATCTGGGACGACCAGGGCGCCCTGACCGCCTTCACCTACAACGCCGTCGGCTTGCCGGAGACGGTGACCGACGCCCGCGGCGGCGTAACCCACTATGAGTACGACACCGCCGGCCGGCCGACCAAGGTCACCGACGCGCTGGGCCGGGTCACCGTCGTGGCCTACAAGTGGCGGGGCCAGGTGACCTCGCAGAGCCTGCCGGGCGGGAACGTCGTCACCTATGAGTACAACGTCGACGGCACCCTGGCGCGGGTCCACGACTCCGTGGGGCGGGGCGCCTCCTACACCTACGACTTCAATGGCAACGTTCTCACCGAGACCGACGCCCTCGGGAACACGACGACCTACGAACGCGACGCTAACGGATGGGTCACCGCCGTCAAGGACCCGTCCGGGGCCATCACCCACTATGACTACGACGTCAACGGCCGGCTGACCGCGGTCAGGAGCCCGTCCGGCGGGACAAGCTCCTTCGAGTACGACGCGGCCGGCCACGTCACCGTGGCCAGGAACGCCGTCGGCGGCGCGAACCGCTACGAGTATGACATCGCAGGTAACATCCTCCGGTCCACCGACGCCCACGACCTGGCGACGGCCATCGCCTATGACGCCGCCAATCGACCGCTGACGGTGACCTACCCGTCCGGGGCCACGGTCGCCTATGAGTATGATCAGGCCGGCCGCGCGGGCCGGGCCAGGGACATCCGCGGAGGGTGGACGGTCTACGAGTACGACGGGCGCGACGGCGTCGCCTCGACCACCGACCCGCTCGGCCGGGTCACCCGGGTCGAGCGCGACGCCGCCGGTAACGTCACCCGGCTGATCGACCCGGCGCGACAGCTCTGGACCTACGACTACGACGCCCTCAACCGGTTGACCGCCTCGGCCGACCCGCTGGGGAACCGCCGGACGACGGCCTACGACCAGGCCGGCAACGTGGCCAGCGTCATCGACCCGCTGGGCCGCAAGACGACCTACGACTATGACCCGGCCGGCCGCCTCCTGGCCAAGACCGATCCCCTCGGCCAGGTCATGAAGCGGTCCTACGATGAGGGCGACCGCCTGCGGACGGCGGCCGACCCGCGGGGCGCCGTCACCAGCTACTCCTATGACGCCCGCGGGCTCTTGACCGGGGTGGCCGATCCTCTAGGGCGCCAGACGACCTACGGTTATTCCCCCGACGGGCGGCTGGCGGCCAAGACCACGCCCGACGGGGCGATGACCGCCTACGCCTATAACCCGGCCGGCTGGCTGACCGACATTGCCTACGACGACGGGACCTCCGTCTCGTACGGCTACGACCAGGCCGGCCTGCCCCAGTGGATGAAGGACCCGACCGGGGTCACCCTCTACACCTACGACGACCTCTACCGCCTGGCCGGGGTGACCGACCCCGAGGGGCGGAAGGTCGGCTACGAGTACGACCAGGCCGGCGCGGTGACCGCGGTCACCTATCCCGAGGGTCAGACCGCCAGGTACGGCTACGACACACTCGGTCGCCTGGAGACCGTCCACAGCGCCCAGGGGACCTACGCCTACACCTATGACGACCTGGACCGCCCGGTCAAGCTGAACCGGCCTAACGGCCTGACGACGTCGTACTACTACGACCCGGCCGGGAACCTGAACCTCATCGAGAACGCCAAGCCTAAAGGCGACCTTGCCTCCAGCTACCTGTACACCTACGACGCGGCGGGCCAGATGTCCGGCGTCACCGAGGACTACACCGACCGGACGAACTACGCCTACGACGCCGCCGGGCGCCTCGTTTCGGCCGTCCGGCCGAACGGCGAGTTCTACCGCTACGCCTACGACGCGGCCGGGAACCTGGTTTCCGAGGCGCGCGGCGAGTATGGTAAGGACGGGACCGTCAAAATCTCCGAGACGACCTATGATGTGGACACGGCCGGGCAGATCGTAACGAGCACCCGGACCGGCGACAAGGGCCCTGTCGTCACGAGCTACGAGTATGACGCCAACGGGCGCCTGGTCTACACCGAGGGCCCCCGCGGGGAGGAGGAGGACCAGGAAGAAGAAGGGAAGCCCGAGGGCACCGACGAAGCTTCGGGCGGGAACGGCGACCCGTTATCTCATGGGAAGGGGGCGGGGAAGGGCTCGGCGGACTCCATGGCCGACGGCTCGGGCGATGAGCGGGCCGCCGCAGACGAGTCCGAAGAGGACGGTTGGCTGACCACCGAGTACATCTACGATGCGACCGGGCGCCTGGTTGAGGTCTGGACTTGACCCGCTTTCGTGGACAACCCTACACTTGGGATGTAGGGAAGTCCAGGAAGGGTGGGGTCAATGCCAAGAAGCCATCCCCCGTATCCGGCTGAGTTCCGGTCTCAGGCTGTTGA
>DASXUT010000041.1 GCA_036504675.1 Bacillota bacterium
CGCCGCAGGCCGTCGCGCTTGCGTCGATCGTCCCGAGGGGCAGCTTGACTAGCCGGTCCGTCCCCGCCGGCACCGGCACATAGGTGAACGGCCTGACCCCGGGGGCCGAACCGATGACCCGCCCGGTCTCCCCGACGAAGACGATGTCGATCGGGTACCGCAGGAATCTGGTCCCGACCGTCCTGGCCGACCTGACCATCTCCCCTTCGACCAGGATGCCCTCTCCGGGGTAGAGCTCCGGATGGGTAACGAGGTGGGCCAGCCCCCGCCAGCGGGTGGCCAGCCGGGACACCCGTCCGGCCAGGACCGACTTTTTGCTGACGTTGACCACCATGACCATCGGCTTGGCCCTCCCTCACGCGCCGGGTCCCCGTCGCTTTTTTTGACGGGCCTTCCCTTCCTCACCCTTGTCATCGGTTCCCAGGTGGAAAAGTTTGGGGGCCGTTTTCCGGCCCCCGCTGGTATCCGCTTCGAGCTATCTCCGCCACGCTCGCTCAATCGCCACCGGTAAGCCGTCCGGGTATTCCCTGAGACCGGAGTCAGCCGGTCACCGCCCGCCGGCGACGGACCGCCCCGTCGCGAACTCGTCCTTCACCCTCTTCATGAGGGCTGGGTCGTTCAGGAGGTCGACGACCGTCATGGCCAGGGCTTTGGCCCCATCGATGAGGGCCCGGTGGGCCTCATCGGTCAGAGTGGCCTCGGCGAATTCCCGACTGTGGCCGACGATGGCCTTCCCGCAGATGCCCAGATAGGCGTGGACGGCGGGGACCACCTGGCTGACATTGCCCATGTCGGTCGAGCCGGAGCCCGGTCGGTCCGGCTTCTCCACCTTTCGTCCGAGGGCCTCGAGATTGGCCTGGAGCGCCCCCGCGAGGGCCAGGTTCGTCCGCATGCCCTCGTAGGTGTTGGCCGTCTTGCGGAAGGCGACGGAGGCCCCGGTGGCCATGGCCGCGCCCCGGGCGCAGTTCTTCACCTTCTCCACCGTCTGGGTTAGGTAGGCCGGATCGTTGGCCCGGACGTAGAGGCGAATCTCTGAGTAGTCGGGGACGATGTTCGGCGCGACACCACCCTTGGTCAGCACCCCATGGATCCTGACGTCGTCCTTGAGGTGCTGCCGCAGGGCGTTAATCCCGTTGAAGGTGAGGATGGCCGCTTCCAGGGCGTTGATGCCTTCGTGGGGAGCCCCGGCGGCGTGGGCGGCCCGTCCGCGAAAGCTTATCTCCATGGCCTCGCGGCTGGTCGAGGTGCCTTCGACCGCGGTCCGGTTGGCCGGGTGGACCATCATCGCGGCGTCCACGTCGATGAAGAAACCCTTGTCGACCAGGACGACCTTGCCGCCGGCGTTGTCGACGGCCCCCTCCTCGGCCGGGCAGCCGACGACCATCACCGCCCCGGGGAGCTCGCCGATGACTGAGGCGACGGCTACTCCGGCCCCGACCGCCGCGGTTCCAATGAGGTTGTGCCCGCAGCCGTGGCCGATCTCCGGCAGAGCGTCGTATTCGGCCAGGATGGCCACCTTGGGGCCCGGCCGTCGGCCGTCCTTGCGGGCCAGGAAGGATGTCTCCAGGCCGCCGATCCCCCGCTCGACGGCGAGGCCGTGCTCCTCCAGGAGACGACTGAGGCGGGCAGCCGCCCTGACCTCCTGCAGGCCCAGTTCCGGTTGGCGATAGATGGCGTCGCTCGTCTCGATGAGGGCCGAGCCGAGTTCGTCGATGGTCCGCCCGACCCGTGTCTTCAGGTCGTCGCCCACGTTGCCCACTCCTTTCGGAAGTTGGATCCAACGGGAGACAGGCCCAGGATAACCGGGCCCGCTTCGGGTGATTCAGCCTCCCGGCGGCCATCGAGAGTGTCGGCTGCCAGTCCCGGATCCTAACGAAGCCAGAGGCCGGTGTAGGCCTGGATGATGACCCGGCCCCAGAGGAAACTGATGATCGTCCCGAGGGCCAGGAAGGGGCCGAAGGGGATGGCGTCGCGACGCCCCCTGACCCGGGTGACGATCAGGGCCAGCCCGATGACCGCCCCGATGACGAAGCCGAGCAGGATCCCGAACAGGCCGGGGAGCCAACCGAGCAGCGCCCCGATGGCCGCCCCCAGCTTGACGTCACCACCGCCCATCCCACCGTGGCTGACCAGCCCGATGACCAGAAGAAAGCCGCCGCCGACGATGGCCCCCAGGAGCGAGGCCCAGAGGCCGGGCAGTCCCGCCCCGGCTTGGCCGACCAGGCCGAAGAGGCCGAGGACAAGACCGATCCCGACGCCGGTGAAGGTCAACTGGTTCGGGATGCGCTGGTGTTCCAAGTCGACCGCGGCCACGGCGAGCATCAGGCTGACGATGACCAGACCGGCGGCCAACCCGGGCGTCGGGCCACGGACGACAAAGACCAGGGTGAACAGCGCCCCAGTGGCCAGTTCAACCAACGGGTAGCGGGCCGAGATAGGGGCGCGGCAGTATCGGCAGCGCCCTCCGAGGGTCAGATAGCTGATGACCGGTACCAGGTCCCACGGGCGGAGCCGTTCGCCGCAGGCCGGACAGTGTGACGGCGGCAAGACCACCGATTCCCCCCTGGGCAAACGGTAGGCCAGCACGTTCAGAAAGCTGCCGACCACCAGACCCAGGATGAAGACCAACACCCCCACCGTCGCCAACCAGTCCAGCTCCTTCCGGCGGGCCTTGAACCAGGCCCTAGACTCATCAATACCTTCCATTCCGCGGACTGGTTTTCCTCCCCAAAATCGAAAGCCCCGGCCGTTTGGCCGAGGCCACTATCGACTCTTGTCGTTTTCATCGCGGGAGTGGTGCCTGGGTCACCGGCTGGGTGACCGGCTCAGCCACCGCCTGGGCGACCGCCTCAGCCACCGCCTGGGCGACCGCCTCGGATTCCCCGGCGGTTCGGCCATCTTGGAGCCCTTCCCCGTGGAAATAGAGCTTGATGTCGATCTTGTTGTCCCGACGCTGAAAACTGATATCGTAGAGGTGATACTCGGCCATCTTCGGGTTGACCCGACGGATGTCGCGAACGATTCCCCGGAGCACGCTCAGGAGGCGCTGCGGGCTGCGCGGTCCGAGGACCGCGGCGGCGGGTATCAACCGATTGACCGTGAAGAGATCGCCGCCCATGGGCTCACCGGTCGCTGCTTGCGCCTCCCCGGCGCCCCTTCGAACACTGTATCATGCGTAGCGACCGATTACAGTATACGCATTGACGCCGCTTTCTATCCGGTCGGGCGGCCGCCGTCGCCAGGCGGCGCCTACTAATCGGGCCGCTTCAGGCGCATCGCCGCCAGGGTGGCCCGCTCGATCATCCTGACACAGCGCGTCCAGACGAACTCCTTCCGGCTGAGGGGCGTCACCAGAATGGTGTAAAGCCCGACTCGGTTGGCCCCCAAGACGTCGGTGAAGATCTGGTCTCCGATGACGGCGGTCTCGGCCGGCCCGGTCCCCATGGCCCGTAGGGCGCGCAAGAAACCGCCCCGCCGCGGCTTGCCGCAGTCCGGCAGGGCCGGCACCCCGAGGGCGTCGGCGAACCGTGCGCAGCGAGCGGGCAAGGCGTTTGAGACGATGCAGAGCTTGAACCCCCTGGCCTTGAGACCGGCGAAGAAGCCCACCAAACGCTCGTCCGGCTGAGCTTCCCGCCACGGGACGATGGTGTTGTCGAGATCGAAGACCAGCCCGCGGATGCCGTTGCCCCAAAGGAGCTCGTAATTGACGTCATAGATGGTCGGGGCCAGCTGTCCCGGCCGAAGCTTGCTGCTCATGGGCCTATTATACCATGGAGGCCGCGGTCCCGGCCTCGGTCACTGGGTCAGGAGCCCAAGAATGCGCTCCAGGGCCCGTTTCTCGATGCGCGACACATAGGAGCGGGAGATCCCCAGGAGCCAGGCGATCTCTCGCTGGGTCTTGCGCTCCCGCGTCGAGCCCAACCCGTAGCGCAACTGGAGGACCTCTCGCTCCTTCCCCTCCAATGAGCCGAGCTTCTCCCGTAATCGGGCCTCTTCGAACTTGCCCTCGACCTGGTCGGGAACCACGTCGGGGTTGTCGGCCCCGAGGACGTCGAGGAGAGTGATCTCATTACCCTCCCGGTCCACCCCGATCGGGTCGTACAGCGAGACCTCAGCCCTCACCCGCTTGGCCGATCGCAGGTACATCAGGATCTCGTTTTCGATGCACCGCGCGGCGTAGGTGGCCAGCCGGGTGCCCTTCTCTGGGTTGAAAGTCTTGATCCCCTTGATCAGCCCGATGGTCCCAATCGAGATCAGATCATCGATGTCCTCCCCGGTGTTGTCGAACTTCTTGACCACGTGGGCCACCAATCGCAGGTTCCGCTCGACCAGCACGTCCCGGGCAGTCTGGTCACCGCCGGCCAACCGCTTCAGGTACTTGGCCTCATCGGCCTCAGACAGCGGTTGAGGGAACGTGTTGGAGCCGGAGATGTGCCCGGTCATCAGCAGGAAGGCCTGTAGGATGGTCGCTCCCAGGGCGGCAAGGACACTCAACAACGAGACCCACCTCCGCCTCGAAGGGGGCCCGCCGGCGTTTGTTGCGCCGCGAGCCCCCGAATGAGAGGCATTATTGAGATTATGCGGGAGGGGGGTCGGCTGTGCCTGGCAACGAAAGGATTCCTGAAGGACTTCCTCCGAGCTTGGCGAAGCGATGAACGGGAGGCGAGGCGATGAGCGAGAGCCCCAAGAAAGCCCGCTGCGCGGTGTGCACAGTTCACGTCTGTCGTGAGGAAGCCCCCGAAAAGATCCCCGGGAACTGCCCGAGTGTCCAGAGCCCGGAAGTGATGCGGGCGGCGAGGGCGGCCTACGATGACCAGACCATGGGGCGCATCGCCAGGGCCGCCGCCCTCACCGAGAGCGCCGGCTACATGAAGTGGACCCGGGTCGAGGAAATTATGGAGTTCTCCAAGCGGATGGGTTACGCCCGTCTGGGGATCGCCTTCTGCATCGGACTATCCGACGAGGCCAGGGCCCTCCACAAGGTATTCGAGGACAACGGCTTTGAGGCCGTCTCGGTCATCTGCAAGACTGGCGGCCGACCCAAGGAGGACCTCGGGCTCGCCGACGCCGACAAAGTGCGGCCCGGCGGCTTCGAGGCGATGTGCAACCCGGCCGCCCAGGCGATGCTGCTCAATGCGGAGGAGACCGAGCTCAACGTCCTGGTCGGCCTGTGTGTCGGCCACGACTCGACCTTCATCAAGTTCTCCGAGGCACCGGTCACGGTGGCCGTGGTCAAGGACCGGGTCCTGGCCCACAACCCCGCGGCCGTCCTAAACTGTCGCTACTACCGTCAACGACTGAAGGAACACCATCGTTAGGGGTCAGGCTCCCAGCCCCGGGTCTCCGGGTCTCCGGGTCTCAGGGTCTCCGGGTCTCAGGCTAAACGGCCGCCAGGCTGTCGGCCCCTGGCCTCGTGGGCCAGGACCTGGTGGTAGGCCGTCGCGCCGGTGAAAAGCCAACACTCGACGGCGTTCTTGAGGGCGGGCGCGGTGATCAGGCCGGCGGCTTCCTCGGGTGAGGCCCATCGGATCTCGAGGACCTCCGGGTCGCGGCGGTGATCGAGGATGGGCCCGTCCGTCTCGGCCTGGAAGACGAACAACATGAAGACGGCCGGACCGACGGGTCCCCCATTGGTGCCGTCTTCTCGCCACTCGATGGCGAAGGCCAGAACCTCTGGAATGGCCACGAGGCCGGCCCGCCGGCGCGCCGCCCTAGCCGCCGCCTGCGCGGCCGTCTCCCATTCCTCAGCCTCCACGCACGGCAGCGTCCACCCCGGCACGACCCCGGGGCCCACCCCCCGGAGCCGGACCATGAGGATCTCTCCACTTTGGCTACTGACGATAGCGCCGGCGAGGAGCCGGCGCTCATGGTTTCGAATGGCCATTGCCGGGGCCTCCTCGCGCTTACTCCAGCATATTCAGAGCGGGGCTGGATGTCCCTGGCAAAGGCCACGGAAAGGCGGCTCTTTTGGGCCCGGGTGCACGGGTCGCGAGGAACCGCGAGGAGCTAGGAGATTCTGCCAGCCAGAGCAGATTCCTCTAGATTCGGGATAGGGTGGCGGGGCCCAGGGATTACTAACCCCAGTCGGTTCTTGGAGGCGAGAGGATTTGGGGCACGACGAACACGACCCCGGCAGGGGCGGTAGAGGCTACACGGGATACGGCGGCGTCCAGGGTGACCCAGGCCGCGAGACCGGGCCGAAAAGCGGGTTCACCGGCGGTTACCTCGGGTCCTATGGTTACGGGCCGTGGTACGGTTGGGGCAACGGACCGTGGTATGGTGAAGGACGGCCGGGGATGCCCGGACCGCGCGAACGCCGCGCTGAGCCGGGCCCATGGCGGCGCGGCGAATGGCGGCCCGGCGAGCGCCACGGCGGGCACGCCACCAAGGGCGTGCACCGGGCTGAGATGGGTGGCCGCCAGCGTACGGAGGGCGCCCACCCGGGGACGTACCAGCATCGAGGGCCGTATTACCAAGGGATGCGCCAGCCGGCCAAGCCTGAGGCCACGAGTCCCTGCCCGACCTGCGGACGGGATTGGCCGACCGGCGCGGAACGTGAGGAGAAGAAAGAAGCCCTCGAGCGTTACCTCGAGGGCCTGAAGGACGAGACGCGGGGGGTCAAGCACGAACTCGAACGGCTCGAGTCGATGCACCGGCACTAGATCCGCTCCCTGACCATCCCCTGGAACATCCGGTCGAGCATCCCGGGGGCGAAGACGTTCATCACCTGTAGGAAGCGCGAGTGGGTCACCTCGCGCTTCTCTCGTTCCATGGCCCGGGCGATCTCCTCGGCAAAGCCGGCCCGACCACCGAGCGCGCTCTGGTGGAACTCGGTCTCCACTTCGGGCGGGCCGTGGTTGACCACCCGTACGTAGGGCCTGAGCACCATCACCCCCGTCAAGCAGGAAACTTCTTTTGGTTCACGAAATAGCTTTCAGCCAGGGGGAGTCTGGCCACTTTGGAGGACGCCAGCCGCGGGCGGCCGCTCTTCTCGACCGGCGTCCGCGGCAGGGAGTGGTTGGGGTCATGTCAAGCGACCAGGCCGTCGAAACGGGACCGCGAGTCGGCAGCCCCTTTGCGGTCTTCAAACATTACAACTATCGCCTCTACTGGTCGGGCCAGTTGGTCTCCCACGTCGGGACGTGGATGCAGACGGCCGCCCAGGCCTGGTTGGTCCTTCAGCTGACCGAATCGCCGTTCCTCCTCAGCCTGGTGACCGCCGCGCAGACCCTGCCGATGCTTCTCCTCTCCTTGCCGGCCGGGGCCGTCGCCGACCGCCAGGCGAAGCGCCACATCCTGGTGGTCACTCAGACGACCATGGCCGTCCAAGCCTTACTCTTGGCCTTCCTGGTCTGGAGCGGCTACGTGCGCTACTGGCACATCCTCATCCTGGCCACCATCCTCGGGGTCGCCCGGACCTACGACGTGCCAACCCGGCAGGCCTTCGTCATCGAGATGGTCGGGCGCGAGGATCTGATGTCCGCCTTGGCCATGAATGCGACCATCGTCAACGGGGCCCGCATCTTCGGGCCGGCCCTGGCCGGGCTGGTCATGGCCGGCTGGGGCGCCGGCTGGGCCTTCTTCGTTAACGGGGTCAGCTTCCTGGCCATCATCTACGCTCTTGTGGCCATGCGGCTGCCCCCGCACCAGGCCGAAGCCAAAACCAGGCGCAGCGTCTGGAAGGATTCAATCGACGGTCTGGCTTACGTGACCAGCGAAACCAGAGTCCTCTTGACCTTGCTCCTGCTCGGCTTCATCGGCACCTTCGTCCAGAACTACGACCTGCTGGTACCGGTCCTGGCCAGGAACGCCCTGGGCCAGACGGCCGCGGGTTATGGGTTCATGATGTCGGCCATGGGTGTGGGAGCGGTGACGGCGTCGTTCGCCCTGGCCTCGTCGGGCCGGCGCAAACCCGGCCTGCGTGATCTGCTCGTGACGGCCGGCCTTCTCTCCGCCCTGATGGCCTCGGTGAGCCTGGTCGGCCATTACTGGCTGGCCCTCGTGGGCATGCTCTTGATCGGCGTGCTGAACATGTCCTGTATGGTCTGGACCAACACGTCGGTGCAGTTGGCCGTGCCCGACCATTTGAGGGGCCGGGTGATGGCCATCTACAGCCTCCTTCACACCGGCGTGACCCCCGTCGGTTCGGTCTTCCTCGGGGCGATGATGAGCCACTTCGGACCGCGCGCCGGTTGGGTCTCCGCCGGCGGGATGGGGCTCCTCTCAGTCGCCCTCGTCACCACCCTGGCCGCACTGGCGGGCCTGCTCCGACGCAAGGCGGACGTCGAGGCCAGGGCATGATACCCCGGGAGGGGACCCGTCCTTGACCTCACCATTAATCGCTTTGCGGCACCGCAACTTCAGGCTGTTCTGGTTCGGGCAGATGGTCTCGCTCATCGGCACCTGGATGCAGTCGACCGGTCAGGCTTGGCTGGTCCTCGTCCTCACCGATTCGCCGTTCCTATTGGGCTTGATCACCGCCCTGCAGTGGGCCCCGGTCCTCATCTTCACCCTTCTCGCCGGGGCCCTCGCCGACCGCTTCCCCAAGCGCAATCTTCTCGTGGCCACTCAGGCGAGCCTGATGGTCCTGGCCTTCGTCCTCTCGGCCCTGACCCTGACGAACCACGTCCGCTATTGGCACGTCGCCATCCTGGCCACCCTCCTCGGGGTGGTCAACGCCTTCGATGGTCCCACCCGCCAAGCTTTCGTGGTCGAAATGGTCGGCAAGGACGACCTGATGAACGCCATCGCCCTGAACTCCACGGTCTTCAACATCGCCCGGATCATCGGTCCGGCCGCGGCCGGTCTGGTCACCAAGGAGTTCGGCCCGGGCTGGGCCTTTTTCGCCAATGGAGCCAGTTTCATCGCGGTCATCGCCGCCCTCCTGGCCATGGACACGGAAGGCCGTCGCCGGGTCGAGGTGCCCCATCGGGGGATCGTCGAGGACGTCCGCGAGGGAATCGCCTACATCGCCCGGACCCCGGTGGTCCTGACCATCATCCTCCTCCTCGGCCTCATCTCCACCTTCACCCTGAACTTCAATATCTGGGTGCCCCTCCTGGCCAGGCAGGTCCTCCACGGCGACGCCGGGCTGTACGGCTTCCTGATGTCGGCCATGGGCGCCGGGGCCTTGGTGGGGGCGGTCGCGCTGGCCTTCGTCAGCGGGCGGGGTCCGCAGCGCAGGCTGCTGGCCGCCGGGGCGATCCTCGTCTCGGCGTCCGAGTTGGCTCTCACTGTCGTCCGCCACAACTTCGTCGCCGCCGCCGTCCTCGCTCTGGCCGGATGGTCGATGCTTATCTACACGGCCAACTCCAACATCACCGTGCAAGTCACGGTGCCGGACCACCTTCGCGGGCGGGTGATGAGTGTCTACTTCCTGGTCTTCGCCGGCGTAACACCGTTCGGGGCCATCTTCGCCGGGTCCATCGCCCAGCGTTTCGGGACACCCACGAGCCTGGCCGCCGGTGGCGTCGTCGGACTCCTTAGCACCGCCGTGGTCGGCCTCTGGTGGCGGCGGACCGGCTTGAAACCCCCTGATCGGCCTCGTGAGCACCGCCCAAGGTCGGCGCCTGAGTGCCCTTGACCGGCTACTGCCCCGGTATCCCGCGGACAAGCAGCGGTTGCTTGGTCATCGTCACCCTGTCGACGAGGACCCGGCTATCAGCGACGACCTCCCAGCCCTCTGTCCCGTATGACACGGTCTCGATGCCCTCAGCCTTCTCATAGAGGGCCGGACCTCTTGGCCGCACTTTGAACGTCAAGTCCTCATACCAGGCCGCGCCTACTTTCGGGGGGAGGTCCCCGACGGAGGCGCCGCCTTCGGCCGTATTAACTCTCCGGAACCGGGAAACGGCGGCCGTTGTCGGGTCCTCAATCTCCACCCAATACAGGCGGACGGCGAACGTATAGCCATCCGCGCAGATCTCGGTCAGCTCATTCGGTGGCGGAAGCTCGGCATTGTCACGCAAATCGAGAAAGTCGAACCTGACGAGCTTCGGTCCGCCCCCGGAGAGGGCCGCGGTCTAGTCAGCTCTTGCAGGTTGACAACCAACACCGTCCGTAACCTGGAGGCGGCCATCGCTGACCTGGCAACGACGGACAAGGCGAGAACCGCAAAGGTGCACAGGGCGAGCATTCTCCAGATGCCCGACCTATTTCCAGGAAATCGTACCGCGCCGCACCTCAAGGCAATCCGCCATTTCGGCGGGACACCCATGCCCCGCGTAGCATTCCGGAGATACCCCTTCTGGACTTGGATGCTTTCTCCTGCCAGGCTGCCCAGGGGTGGAAGGCCGGGGTGATGAGGCAGGGGCTATCGAGATTCCAGGAGCGGCAACGCTCGCTCGACGATGCGTCTGAAGACGGGCGCGGCGGCCGTTCCGCCGGCCATTCCCTCCTCGACGAAGATCACCACGACAAGTCTCGGGCTCTGAGCCGGGGCATACCCGGCGAACCAGGCGTGGGCCACGTCCTCGCCCCCCGCGCCTGGTTTTGTTATCTCGGCCGAGCCGGTCTTCCCGGCCACGGCTATCCCCACCGGCTCTGCGCTCTTGCCCGTGCCGTAGGCGACCACGTCGCGAAGCATGCTCCGCAGCCTGGCCGCCGTCAGCCAGGAGAAGACCTGGGTCAAGCGAACGCCCGGCCCACGTTCGGTGGGCACCCCGGCCCCGTCGTCCACTTCCTTGATCAGGCGCAGCTGGGCCATGACCCCGCCGGAGGCCACCGCCGTCAGCATCTGGGCCACCTGGACCGGGGTCACCAGGAGGGCCCCCTGGCCGATGGATAGGTTCGGGTCGTTCGCCGCCTGCTCGACCGGCAGGTTGCCCGACGACTCCTGGCCGAGCGGCAGGCCAAGGGTGGACCCGAAGCCCAGTTTCCTGGCCAGGTCGACCAGTCGGGCCGTGCCGACCCTCTCCCCCACTTCAATGAAGACCGGGTTGCATGAGTAGGCCATGGCCTCGGTGAAGGTCAGACGGCCGTGCCCGCCCTCCTTATAGCAGTGGTAGCGGTGGCCCTGACGGTCGATGTAACCGGGGTCGTCGAAGATGTCACCAGGCCTGACCACTCCGGCCTCCAAGGCCGCCGCGGCGGTGACGATCTTGAAGATCGAACCGGCCGGATAGCCCTTGACCGCCCGGTTGACCAATGGGGAATTGGCCGCATCCAGGTAGCTGGCGACCCGGTTGGGGTCGAAGTCGGGGCGGCTGGCGATGGCCAGGATGTCGCCGTTCTTCGGGTCGGCGACGACGACGGCCCCCCTGGGCACGCCCTCGTCCATGGCCTCCTCGACGATCCGCTGGATCCGGGCGTCGATCGTCGTCGTCAGGCTGTGCTCTCGGCCGCCCGAGCCGTCCCCGCCGTCACTCGATGACTGGACCCGCAGCCCCAAACCGGCGATGGGTCGACGGTTGGCGTCGACGAAGGCCGCCACCGCCTCCGGGCGGCCGCCTCGCAGGTATCGGTCGAACTCCCTTTCCAGCCCGTCCTGCCCGATGTTCTCGACCGGGTTATTGATGTACCCGACCAGATGGTGGGCCAGCGAGCCCGGCCCGTAGCGGACCTTTTCCTCGACTCCGATGAGGCCGGGCAACTCGGCCTGCCTGACCTCATCGAGCTTGGCCGAGGTGAGTCCGGAGGCCAGCACGACCGGCGTCCCGCTGCCCGTCAGCTGTTCGAGGACCTTCATCCGGTCCAGACCGAGGAGGCGGCCGACGGCCGAGGCCGTCCCCGCCTTGTCGGTCACCAGCGTGGGGAAGGCCACGGCGGAAAAACGCCGGGCGGTCCCCGTCAAAGGCATCCCGTTGCGGTCGTAAATCTCCCCGCGGGCCACCTCCAGCGGGAAGCCCTGGGCCCTTTGGGTCATCGCCTGCTGGGCGAGCCACCTGCCGCGCAGGATCTGCCACCTGGCCACCTGGACGAGGAGCAGGCAAAGGCAGACGGAGATGACCCCGAGGATCCTGATCTCCCGGCTTTGGTGCCGGCCCCACGATTGCTCCAATTTGACCCCCGAGCGCTCAGAGCCGGCCCCCGAGGCCGGCCTGGCTGAAAGAGCGCGGTCCGCTCAAGAAAAAGAAGCGGGAACCCCGGCCGCGCCGGTGGTTCCCGCTTAGTGTTTCCCTGCCTTACCAGTCTATGCCATGATGCCCTACCTCGTCCCGACCTCCCAGCTGGTGAGATAGTGCTCCTGCTCGGGGGTCAGCTTTTCGATGGCCATGCCCATGCTCTCCAGCTTCAGCTTGGCGACCAGCCGGTCGATGTCCTCGGGGACGCTGTAGACCCGCTTCTCCAAGGCCGGCTTCTCCCGGCACAGCCACTCGCAGACCAAGGCCTGATTGGCGAAACTCATGTCCATGACGCTGGCCGGGTGCCCCTCGGCGGCAGCCAGGTTGACCAGGCGTCCCTCGGCGATGACGTAGATCCGCTTCCGCTCCCCGGGCGCCCGGATGATGAACTCCTCGACGTTCTCACGGGCCGTCCGCCGTTCGACGGTCATCGCCTCGAGGCCGGGCAGGTCGAGCTCGACGTTGAAATGCCCGGCGTTGCAGAGGATCGCCCCGTCCTTCATCTTCTCGATGTGGCGGCGATCGATGACCTTGATATCGCCCGTGACGGTGATGAACAGGTCGCCCAGGGGCGCGGCCTGCTCCATGTCGACCACGGTGAAACCGTCCATGGCCGCTTCCAGAGCTCGGATGGGGTCGATCTCGACGACGTAAACGCGGGCGCCGAGCCCCTTGGCCCGAGCGGCCACGCCCTTCCCGCACCAGCCGTAGCCGGCGACGACGACGGCGCTCCCGGCGATGAGCCGGTTGGTCGACCGCATGATCCCGTCGAAGGTCGATTGCCCGGTCCCATAGCGGTTGTCGAACATGTGCTTGGTCATGGCCTCGTTGACGGCGACGATGGGGTAGCCGAGCGCCCCGTCGCGAGCCATCGCCCGCAGGCGAATGACCCCCGTGGTCGTCTCTTCCGTGCCGGCGATGATCCCGGGGATCAACTCGGTGTGCTTGGTGTGGAGGGTGGCTACGAGATCGGCCCCGTCATCCATGGTGATCTCGGGTTTCGTCCAGAGGACCGTCTCGATATTCTTGTAGTAAGACTCGGAGCCCTCACCGCGCTTGGCGTAGGTCGGAATGCCATGAATCTCGTTGAGCGCGACCACGACGTCGTCCTGAGTCGAGAGCGGGTTCGAGGCGCACAGGGCGACGCCGGCCCCGCCGGCCTTGAGCGCGATGGCCAGGTTGGCCGTCTCGGTCGTCACGTGCAGGCAGGCCCCGATCCGCCGGCCGGCCAGCGGCTTTTCCCTTGTCCACCGCTCAGCGATCGACGTCAGCACGGGCATGCTGGCCTTGGCCCAATCGATGCGATCCTTACCCTTGTCGGTCAACTTGACGGTGTCGGCGAACATCCTCATAGCGCCTCCTAGCAGGAATTTCCCATCGCGTCTGATGATTCTCTCAAAGCCTAAAATCTTCCCATCTTTCTGCCGATCCTCAGGTTGTCCTTCCAGGTTCCACCAGCGGCTGAAGGAGAGATCAAGGAGGAGGGCTGAAACGTGGCTCCGTGCTCGGTGGGCAGGGTTTCCGACGCCGGTCTCGGCGGGACGCCTCTGATAAAGCTCGACCAGGTTCATTATTGCCGGGCCTGCCTGACCAAAACCAAGGGCATGATCAAATGCAGCGGCCGCCGAGCACCTGCGCCAGTCGACCCTGCGGAAGGTCGGTTAGGCCACAGGCCATGGAGTCTCGCGCCCCGGCCTCTTCAGGCCCACCGCGTATTGAACAAGCGATGACCCCGGGGAACCGGGGTCATTTTCCATCTTTCCAAGCTCCCGAGGTTCGGGCCTCAGGTTATTTCTGGTATTTCCGGACGGCCCGCACGTGTTCGGCCAGGGTCCGGCTGAACTCGTGGGCCCCTGTCCCGTCGTTCTTGGCGACGAAGTAGAGGTACGGCACATCGGCCGGGTACAGGGCGGCCCTGATCGAGGCCAGCCCGGGGGCCGCAATGGGACCAGGCGGCAGGCCGGCATTCTTGTAAGTGTTGTAAGGGGAGTTGACCTCTAGGTCCTTGAAGGTGACGATGTCGCCGGGGTGGTCGAGGGCGTAGCGAACGGTGGGGTCGGCGTCCAGCTTCATCCCGATCTTCAAGCGGTTGTGATAGACGGCCGAGATGATTGGCCGCTCGGCGGGTACCCGGGCCTCACGCTCGATAATCGAAGCCAGGGTCACCGCTTCGGGCACGGACATCTTCAACTCGGCCGCCCGAGCCTGCAAGTCGGGCCCGAAGTTGCTCTCGAAGCGGCGGAGCATCATGGTGACGATGGCCTCTTCGGACATGCCCTTGTGATACTGGTAGGTATCCGGGAAAAGGAAGCCCTCCAGGGGCTGCTTGACCAGCTTGCTGCGGATGGTGTACGGGAAGACCATCGGCGCTTCCTTGACGATCTGAGTCAGCTTGGCGGGGTCGGCAAAGCCCTTCCGGACCAGCAGGTCCACCACCTGGATGACCGTATAGCCCTCGGGGACGGTGAACGGGTAGGTGACGACTTGGCCGCGGAGCATCTTGGCCAGGATGTCACTGAGGGGCATGTCCTTTGAGAGCTGGTACTCTCCCGCCCTCAGCCGGCCGTCTGCCCGTTTCGCCGAGACCGCCAGCCGGAAGACGGTCACCGAGCGGATAAGCCCGAAGTCCTTGAGGGTCGAGGCGATGGCGCTGGTCGATGAACCCGGAGCAACCTCGACGATGATCGGTTCCTTGGCCGCCGGATCGGCCGGCGCGAGGTTCAGGGCCAGCCCGGCTCCGGCAGCGACGATCATCAGGAAGAAGAGGACGAAAAGCACCGCCAAGCGGACCGCCAATGACCGCCCGCCCGCGCGGGATGTTGGTTTCTGGATCGGGGATGGCTTCAAGAGAGGTTCAGGCCACCTTTACCGGCTCGGTCGGTGCTCGTCGGTCCGCCATCGACACACCCGGAGAGGATAGGCATTGATTCTCCGCCGGGGCGCGAAAACCTCCCCGAGGTCGGTCCCGAGATTCCGCCGGCCTCGCGGCAGGCGCGGCTGAACCGGCGGCGGCCCGGCAAGCAAAAGGCCGACCGCTGAGCGGTCGGCCGGTCAAGCCATTGCGGTGGAACCGGGTGGGCCACCCCCTAGCCGGAGCTGGCCTTACTTGTCCTCGGTTTCCCCTTCTTTCTCCTCTTCTTCTTTCTCCTCTTTGTCTTCTTCCTCTTCCTCTTCTTCCTCGGCCTCGGCCAGTTCCTCATCGAGGAGTTCGTCCCAGGCCTCGGCCACCCGTTGCCACTCCTCTTCGTCATCGATGTCCACGAGGACTTCGTCCCCGTCTTCGTCCTTGTCAATCCTCAAGATGATGGCTTCATCGCCGTCGTCCTCGACCTCGTCCTCATTCTCGGCCTCTTCCGCCTCGGTCTCTTCTGCCTCGACTTCCTCTTCCAACTCCTCGTCGTCGGTCTCGACGTACGGCAGGAGAATGGCGTAATCGCGTCCCTCGACCTCGATCACGTCGATCACGGCGAACTCGTGCTCGTCTCCTTCTTCGTCGGTAAGGACAATAACCTCGTCCTTCTCGGCCATGTTTTCACCTCTCTCTTGTCGTCTCTTGAAATCTTACCCACCAGACCGTGTTTTAACCCTGGGCCCGACGGCGGTCGAGGTACCCCTGAAGGATCAGGGCGGCGGCCAGTTGATCGACGACAAGGCGCCGCTTGGCCCGAGAGACGTCGCCCTCGAGGAGGGTCCGTTGGGCGGACACCGTCGTCAGCCGTTCGTCATAGTACTCAATCGGCAGGCCCAGCGGTTTTAAGACCTCGCCCGCGAACCGCTGCACCTGCCGGGCCTTCGGCCCCAAGCTTCCGTCCATGTTTCGGGGCAGCCCGACGACGAGCCCGTCGGCGCCACATGTCCCGACAATGCCCTGAAGGGCTTGGCGGTCGGCGACCTTGGAAGTCCTCCGGATGACCGTCAACCCTTGGGCGGTCAGGCCCAGTTCGTCACTGACGGCGACGCCAATCGTTTTCTCCCCAACGTCCAAGCCCAGGATCCTCACGTCCTATACCACCTTGAGGCAGAAGTCGCGACAGACCGGGGCGCAGTAACCGCAGAGCAGGCAACGCCCGTCGTCGACGACGGCACGGCCGTCGACCAGCGAAAGGGCCCCGTGGGCGCAGCGCTTGACGCATTCCCCGCAGCCCCGGCACCATTCCTCGACCAGCAGGCGGCGGGGTCGCCCGACGACCCGACGACGCAGTCCTTCCGCGATCGGCAGGCCACGGATGATCATCCAGTCCAATTCGACTTCTTCGCGCGTGCGAAGCCCGACGGCCACCGAGTCGACGAAGGGCCGGTCGGCCACCGCCCGGAGAGCCCGCTCGGCGTCGGCGTAAAAATGCCCGCCGCCGAGGGCTTTCATCGCGTAGATGCCCTTCCCCCGGGCATGGGCCTCGGCGGTGGCCGCGAACATCTCGGCGGCATCCCCGTCGATCAGACCCAAGCCCTCGCGATTCAAAAGCGGATGGATGACGTCGACCTCCGGCAGGCCCAGCCCCTTCCGAACCGCGGCCACCGAGTGGGTCGAGAATCCCACCGCCCTGACCAACCCGCGCTCCTTGGCTCGGAGGTAGAACTCGAGGGCCGACCGATGCCCGTCGAGGGTCATGGCCTCCTGCTCGTGAAGGAGGAAGAGGTCGACCCAGGAGCGCCCGAGGCCGTCAAGGGCCAGCTGGAGGCTACGCTCCGCGGCTTCGGCCGTGTAGGCGTAAGTCTTCGTCGCCACGACCACCTCGGGCCGGCCCCGCAAGGCCTTCTTGAGATAGGGATAGGTGGCGTAGATCTCGGCCGTATCGACGAAGTTGACCCCCAGGTCGAAAGCGTGCCGCAAAATGTCGGCACCCTCGTCGACGGGCAGGTTGGCCTGGAGCGGGCCCAGGGTCAGGCCCCCGAAACACAACCTGGAAACGCGAATGCCGGTCCGCCCAAGGGTCCGGTAGGCGCTCTCCTGTACCACCGCGCTCACCATGGCTGGTCCCGCGTCGGGCGCGGGCGCGGTCGAACCCGGAAGAACAGGCCGACCAAGACCCCGGAAGCAAACCCCCCGACATGGGCCCACCAGGCAACGGTCTCGGCCATCCCGGAGGCCGACAGCGAGGTCAATCCGTTGACCAGCTGGAGTCCGAACCAGACCACCAGGAAGATGAAGGACGGGATCTCAATGACCTGGATGAAGAACCCCAGGAAGATCAGGGTCAAGACGCGGGAGCGCGGGAACATGACAAAGTAGGCCCCGAGGACACCGGCGATGGCCCCGCTGGCCCCGATGGTCGGGGTTTGATCGGGGGCGACGATGAGGCCGTGAACCAGGAAGCCGATGGCCCCGGCCAGGAGGTAGAAGACAAGGTAGCGGAAATGGCCGAGGCGATCCTCGACGTTGTCGCCGAAGATGTAGAGGTAGAGCATGTTTCCGATGAGGTGCGTCCAGCCGCCGTGGAGGAAGGTCGCGCTGACCAGGGTCGCCGCGACCGGCAGGGCGCCGGCCGGGTCCTGACCTAGATGAACGACGGCCTCGGCCACACGGGCCGGATTCAGCGCGTAGGTCTCGAGAAACCGGGTCAACCCGCTCTGGCTGAAGCTGAGCTCCCTGACGAAGACGAGGACGCTCAGACTTATCAGGCCGACGTTGACCACCGGGAAGCTCCGCGACCTGGCGCTGTCTCGGAGGGGGATCACGACATCACCGCCGGGCGCCCGCTTGGGCAATTCCTCCAAAACCGCTTTCCAATTATTATTCCTGACCGCCTCCATTGTCAAGCCCCTTCCGGGCAAGGCCGTCGAGGTCCGGGCGCGCTTCCGCCGGCACGTCCCGGCGGGGGAAAAATCGCGCCCCCGGCCGCCACGGGCCGGGGGCGTCTTCTGTCTTGAGGCCGGTCCGCGAACGGCCGGCGGCAAGGGAGCATAGCCCTCTCAGATGTTCGGCTGGTTCTGATACATGGGGGTCGAAAGGTACCGCGTCCCCGTGTCGGGCAGGACGACGACGATCAGCTTGCCGGCATTCTCGGCCCGCCTGGCGACGGTCAGCGCGGCGTGGACGGCGGCCCCGGAGGAGATCCCCGCCAGCAGCCCTTCTTCACTGGCGAGGCGGCGACCCGTGGCCATCGCCTCGTCATCGCCGACGGTGATGACCTCATCGACGACGCCGCGGTCCAGGACCCGCGGGACGAAGCCGGCCCCGATGCCCTGGATCTTGTGGGGTCCCGGGGTGCCCCCGGAGAGCACCGGCGAAGCGGCCGGCTCCACCGCAACCATTCTGACGCTCGGCTTGCGCCCCTTGAGCGCCGCGCCGACGCCGGTGATCGTCCCGCCCGTCCCGACGCCGCTGACCACCACGTCCACCCGTCCCTCGGTGTCGGCCCAGATCTCCTCGGCCGTGGTCAGGCGATGGACCTCCGGGTTGGCCGGATTCTCGAACTGTTGGGGCATGAAGTAACGACCGTCTTCCGCGGCCAGGGCGGTCGCCTTAGCCACGGCGCCGCGCATCCCCTCGCTCCCCGGGGTGAGGACTAAGTCCGCCCCCAGGGCTTGGAAGAGCTGACGCCTTTCGACGCTCATCGTCTCCGGCATCACCAGCAGGCAGCGGTAGCCCTTGACGGCGGCGACCATGGCCAGACCCACGCCGGTGTTGCCGCTGGTCGGCTCGACGATGACACTGTCCGGCTTCAGCCGCCCGGTCCGCTCGGCCTCCTCGATCATGCTCAGCCCGATCCGGTCCTTGACGCTGCCGCCGGGGTTGAAGAACTCCAGTTTGGCGGCCACTGTCGCCAAACAACCCTCGGTCACCCGGTTCAGACGGACGAGTGGCGTCCGGCCGATCAAAGCATTGACGTCTCTAGCGATTCCCATACCTTGCACGACACCTCCCTGGCTTCTTGAGTGCTCAAGCCGCTTTGATTCTCCAATCGACCCAGGCGGACCCAGAGGTCCATGATCATCTCAGCCTCGGGATCCGGCAGGTTGCCGTGGTCGAGGTCGGCCACCTCGGTCCGCAGGCCGTCTCGTTTGACGATCCGCCCCGGAACGCCGACCACGGTGCAGTTCGGGGGAACGGTCTTGACGACCACCGCCCCGGCGCCGATCTTGCAGTTCTCGCCCACCGTGATGTTGCCCAGGATCTTGGCCCCGGTGGCGATCATCACGTTGTCCTCGATGGTCGGATGCCGCTTGCCTTTCTCCTTTCCCGTCCCGCCAAGGACGACCCCTTGATACATGGTCACATCCCGCCCAACGCGGGCCGTCTCCCCGATGACCACGCCCATCCCGTGATCGATGAATAGGCCCGGCCCGATGCTCGCCCCGGGGTGGATCTCGATCCCGGTCAGGAACCGGCCCAACTGGGAGACCAACCTGGCGACGAGAAATAGCCGCCACCGGTAGAGCCGGTGACCAAGGCGATAAAACCACAGGGCGTGCAGCCCCGGGTAACATAGAAGGATCTCCGGCACCGACTTGGCCGCCGGGTCCCGATCCAAGACCGCCCGGATGTCGCGGCGGATCGTCTCGAACATGCCCCATGCCTCCAGTCCAAGCCTTGAGAAAACACGAAGCCGCCCCTGCAAAGCAGGGGCGGCATTAGGCCGCGGTTCCACCCTAATCGGAGGTTGGATCACGCCGCCGGACCCGCGTCCATGGGCGTTTCTCCCCTCCACTCAACAGCGCCGAGAGCGATCCGAGATCGGCTCCGAGCGCCCGGCCGGGTAACGTCGGCCCTCCGCCGCCACCTAGTCGGCCGTGCTCCAAGGCGGAGCGTCGGCCCTTCGGGGACGGGACTCACGGGTGCATTTCCCTTCTCGTCGGCCCAGGCCTTTTCACCAAGCCGGCCCTCTCTGCGGGCGTCCGAGCGAAGGTACTTCTCCCGATCTTCGTCGCATGAGACTCTCTTGATTTGGCTCCTATTTTACTCGCCGCCCTCCGGGGTGTCAATGCCGACTGCCTGTCCCCATGGGAAAAAACCGAGGAGAAGATTGGCCGGGGCCGGCGCCGGCGCGAGCCCCGCTAGTCGATATTCATGCACCTTCCGGCCGGGCCTCTGTCGCCTGGTTGTTATTCTTGATATACGTCTACTGCCGACAGCAGGTCGCCCACGCGCTCCGTGTTATCTATCTACTCTCCACGGCCGGATGCCGATTCCCTTATCGGTTTTGTGCCGTCGCGATGTACCATGTTGATTTTTCACTACATAGCAAAGAAGCGGGTAGCCCGCATCGAGCCACCCGCTTCGAATATCTTGCAGAAGATAACTATCTCTCAGTGGCCCTGGCCCAGTCGCTCCTGGATGACCTGGAGCCCGCGGGCGATGGCCTGTTCGAGCAGCTCGGGGTGGCGTCCACCGGCCTGGGCCATGTCGGGGCGGCCACCACCGCCGCCGCCGGCCACCTTGGCCGCTTCGCGGACGATCTCCCCGGCATTCAGTCCCTTGCCCAGAAGGTCCTTGGTGACCACGCTGACAAAGCTGACTTTGCCTTCCCCGGCCGGGGAGCCGATGATGACCACCCCGGTCCCGAGTCGATCGCGGATCCGGTCGGCCAGTTCCCGCAGACCTTCCTGATTGGCCGTCTGGACCTGCCCGGCGACCACCATGACCCCGGAGACGTCGCGGGCGGCCGCGACCATCTCGTCGACGGCGAAACCGCCGAGCCGGCTACGCAGGGTCTCGATCTCATGGTCCTTCTCCCTGGCCAGCCTGTGAAGTTCCTCGATCTTGACCGGCACTTCGGCCGGGGTCGTCCGGAGTTGTTCGGCCGCCTTGGTCAGGAGGTCGTCCCGGCTTTCGACGTAGCGGAGAGCGCCCGTCCCGGTGACCGCCTCAATCCGACGGAGCCCAGAGCCGACGCTGCCTTCGCCGGCCACCTTGAACAGCCCCACTTGTTGGGCCGTCTTCAAATGGGTCCCGCCGCACAGTTCCTGGCTGAACTCGCCGACCCTGACCACCCGAACCCGTTCCCCGTACTTCTCTCCAAAGAGGGCCGTCGCCCCCTCGGCCTTGGCCTCGGCCAGGCTCGTTTCGTACCAGGTCACCGGGAGGCCCTCGAGGACCTTCTCGTTGACCATCTCCTCGACCGCCTTGACCTCCTCCCTGGTCATCGCCGAGGGATGGGAGAAGTCGAAGCGGAGGCGGTCCGGGTCCACGTACGAGCCGGACTGGTTGACGTGGTCGCCCAGGACCCGGCGGAGGGCGGCCTGCAGGAGGTGGGTGGCCGTGTGGTTGCGGGCCGTGGCCAGACGGCGGTCGCCGTCGACCTTGGAGGTGACTTCCATTCCCGGCTTGAGGATGACCTCGCCGACCCGGCCGACGTGGAGGAACTTGCCGTCTTCCAGCTTCCTGACCCCATAGACCTCGAAGACTTGGGACTCACCCGAGGTCAGCTGCCCTTGGTCGCTGACCTGGCCACCGCTCTCGGCGTAGAACGGCGTCCGGTCGATGAGAAGGTCGACCTCCTCGCCCGGCTCGGCGGCCGGCACGACCTGGCCGCTCTTGACGATGGCCAGGACCCTGGCCTTGGCCGTCAGCTCGTCGTAGCCGACGAACTCGGTCTTCGGAAAAGCCTTCAGGGATTGGGCGAAGGCGGCCGACGAGTCCCAGCCCTCGACCCCCTGCCGGGCGGCGCGGGCCCGTCGTCTCTGCTCTTCCATGGCCTTGTCGAAGCCGCCGCGGTCGAGCTTCAAACCGTTCTCGGCGGCGATGTCCTCGGTCAGGTCGAAGGGGAAACCATACGTGTCATACAGGAGAAACGCCTGCCTGCCGTCGAGGGAACCGCGTCCCGTGGCCCTGGCCTCGTCGATCATGCCCTCGGCGATCCGCATCCCGTCGTTGAGCGTCGAGTTGAACCGCTCCTCCTCGCCGCGGATGACCCGGGCGATGGCGTCTTTCTTGGCCTCGATCTCCGGGTAAGGCTGGGCGAAGATGGCCGCGGCCGTGGGCACCAGTGTGTGCAGGACAGGGTCCTGGAAGCCGAGGGTTCGGGCGTAGCGGACGGCCCTCCGCAGGAGTCGCCGGAGGATGTATCCCCGCCCCTCATTGGACGGGGTGGCCCCGTCCCCGATGGTCATCGTCACGCTTCGCAGGTGGTCGGCGATGACATTCATGGCCAGCCGCGTTTCGGGAGTCTTCTTATACGGCACTCCGGACAACTTAACCGTCTGGGAAATGATCGGGTAGAGGAGGTCGGTCTCGAAGTTGGTGTCGACCCCCTGCAGGATCGAGGCGATCCGCTCGAGGCCCATCCCCGTGTCGATATTCTTCTTCGGTAGCGGCGTGTGGCTGCCGTCTTCGTTGTGGCTGAACTGGGTGAAGACGAGGTTCCAGAACTCGAGCCAACGTGAGCAATCGCAGGACCCCGGGAGACAGTTGGGCTTGCCGCAGCCGAGGTGCTCCCCGCGGTCGATGTAGATCTCCGAGTTTGGGCCGCACGGGCCGGGCCCGATGTCCCAGAAGTCCGAGGGGTCGTCGAGGACCCTCGATAGCGGCAGGCCGACTTTCTTCAGCCAGATCTGCCTGGCCTCATCGTCGGTCGGGTGGACGGTCACATAGAGCTTGTCCGCGGGCAGTTCGAAGACCCCGGTGACCAGTTCCCAGGCCCAGGCGATGGCGTCTTCCTTGAAGTAGTCGCCGATGGAGAAGTTGCCGAGCATCTCAAAGAAGGTGTGATGCCGCGGGGTCTTGCCGACGTTCTCGATGTCGTTGGTCCGGATCGACTTCTGGCTGGAGACCAGCCGGCGGCTGGGGGGGGTCACCCGCTCCTCGAAGTAAGGCTTCAGCGGAGCCATGCCGCAGTTGATCCAGAGCAGCGTCGGGTCGTCCACGGGGACCAGCGACGCGCTGGGCATGACCTTGTGGCCCTTGGAGGCAAAGAAATCGAGGAAACTCTGGCGGATCTCGTCGCCGGACATTCGTCTCACCTTGCGGTCCTCTCCTTTAGTCGACTAGTCGACTAGTCGACGGAAGTCTGGTTATGTCTATTGAGCCCACGGGGGCCAGGCAAAAACAAAAACCCCGCCCCGGTCGATCGACCAGGGGCGAGGGTTGCTCGCGGTACCACCCTGTTTACCGGCCGCGCAAGACGCAGGTCCGGTCAACTCGTGCCGGCGATTACGGGCCGACCCGTCGGTTTGGGCCCCCCGCCCGGTTTCCATGGAACCGGTGCGGGGGTCTGGCCGAAGCTCCGGGGTGGCTTGAAAGACCCCTTGCGCCAGCCCCTTTCGCACCTTGCGGGGCCTCTCTTTGACGCCGTTTTACAGGCTCTTTCTTTCCCATCATCGCCGAGCTCTTTTTGGAACTTACTCTTCATTATACCTCCCCTGTCCAGCGCTGTCAACTGATCCATCGTTGAAACTGATCCATCGTTGAAAGCCGCCGTTCAGGTCTGTACGGCCCGCTCGAAACGCACCAATGATGCACGAAGGTCACCGTCGCCCTTGAAGATGCTTGAACTGCCGGCCACCAGGACGCCCGCCCCCCTCTCCACGCACTGCCGGCCGGTGACGACGCTGATCCCCCCGTCGACTTCGATAGATAGGCTCGCTCGGCAGCCGTCTCCGGCGGCCCTGACGGCCTCGATCTTGCCGAGCGTCGCTGGGATGAAGGGTTGGCCGGCGAAACCCGGCTCGACCGCCATTACCAAGACGAAATCGAGCTCTCCGAGGAGGCCGGCCAGTCGGTCCGGGGGCGTGCTCGGGTTGAGGGCCAAGCCGGGCGCCATCCCCAGCCGCCGGGCCTGGCGGATGACCCGCAGCGGGTAGGGCGTTGCCTCGAGGTGGAAGGAGACCATCTCCACCCGAAGGTCGGCCAACCGGGCGAGATAGGGTTCCGGGTCGCTGACCATCAAGTGGACGTCCAGGGGAACGGAGGTGACCGCCTTGATCTGTCGGACGTGCTCGAGACCAAGCGACAAGTTGGGGACGAAGTGTCCGTCCATGATGTCCAGGTGGAACAGGTCGGCGCCGCCCAGCTCCAGCAGTCGCAGGTCGTCACCGAGGTGGAGAAGGTCGGCGCACATCAGCGATGGGGCGATCCTCACCACTCGAGACCCCTCCCCCTGGCGAACTCGCGCATTTCGTCGGCCCCGGGCAGCGACGGTTGAGCCCCGAGCCTGGTGACCGCCAGAGCCCCGGCGAGGCCGGCATAGTGGACGGCCCGCCGGATGTCGCCGTGGGCGACGTACTGGAGAGTGAGTTCGGCCGTGAAGGCGTCGCCGGCGGCGGTTGGGTCGACTACCCGGACCGGGTTGGCCGGGAAGGGCTCGGCGAGGCCGTCGCCGTAAAGGAAGGCCCCCCTGACGCCCAGCTTGATGACGATGAAGCGGGCCTGTGAGCGACGCTGCAGGACCTCAGCGGCCCGCTCGACCCCGCCCCGCTCTGCGGTGTCTATGCCGGTCAGAGCCAGGGCCTCGGTCTCGTTGGGAGTGAGGATCTCCAGGCCGCCAAGCTCCTCCAGGGGGAAGGGCTGAGCGGGCCCGGCGTCGAGAATCGCCGGGAAACCCTTGGCCCTCCCCAGGCGGCAGGTCTCGACGACCACCAGGCCCGGGACCTCCAGCTGGGTGATGACCGCGTCCCAGGGTTCCGCAAAGGCCGGGGCGAGGTCGTCTACGGTCACCCCGAGGTTGGCCCCGGGGTAGACGATGATCCGGTTCTCCCCCGTATCTTCCAGGATGACCACGCCCAGGCCGGTTTGGCGCGACGGGTCGGCACTGACAAAACGGTCGTCGACGCCTTCTTGGCGCAGAGAATCGCGGAGCCTCCGCCCGTCTGGGTCTTCGCCCACCCGACCGATCAGCGTGGTCGCCCCGCCGAGCCTGGCCGCGGCAACAGCCTGGTTGGCCCCTTTGCCGCCGGGCACCATCAGGTGTTCTGATCCGAACAGGCTTTCCCCGGGCTGGGGAAGGCGGGCGGTCTTCAGGACAAGGTCCATGTTGAGGCTGCCGACCACCAGGATACGGGCCTTCCCTCCGGCGACTGGGATCACCGTCTTTCATCCTCCTTCTTGCAGGAGGAGTCTACGCCGTCTGCCTCGGGTTCACCTGCTTTTGGGGTGGCCGTGGCGGCCATCTTGCCGGCTCCGTAAGTCAGGATGACCTTCATGATCCCAGCCGTCGGCACAGCCAGCAGGAGGCCCCAGAAGCCGGCCAGTTCACCGCCGGCCAGGATGGCGAAGAAGACCCACAGGGGATGGAGGCCGATGCTGTCGCCCATGATCTTCGGAGCCAGGACGACGTTCTCCAATTCCTGGATGACGGCGAAGAGGATGATCACCTTGACGGCCAGGGCGGGGGACCTGGTCAGGGCGATGGCCACCGCCGGGGCGGCCCCGATGACCGGGCCGAAGTATGGGATGACCTCGGCGAAGGCGGCGAAGACCCCGATGATGACCCAGAACGGTAGACCCAGCACCCGGAGACCGAAGGCGAAAACCGCCCCGACGACGGCCGAGAGGATGACCTGCCCGCGGAGGAAGCGGGCCAGCACCGAATCGATGGCCGAGAGGAGGCCGCCGACCTCGGTCCGCGATTCGCGGGGAAGGCTGTTGATGAAGCCGCTCCGGATGGTCTGGAGGTCCTTGAGGGCATAGAAGGCAAGGAACGGGGCCAGGACCAACCCCGGGATCCAGGCGATGGCCCCGAGGATCCCGGTGATGGTCGCCCCGATCACCTTGAGCAGACCGCCTTCCGCGTTGACCAGACTCTGGTCCAACATCAGGCGGACCGATTCGGGCAGAGCCAACCGGGCGTAGAACCGCTGCAGACCAAGGCCGAGTTCCTGAAGCTGTTTGGTGTAGGACGGGAGGGTCTGGGTGAGGCCGTACAGCTCGGCCAGGGCCGACGGGATGATCCAGGCGACGAGGAGGGCGGCCCCCCCGATGACCAGGAGGTAGATGAGGATGATCGACCAAGTCCGAGGAAGGCCATGCCGCTCCAGGGAACACACCGGCGGCTCGAGGATGTAGGTGATCACCCCGGCCAGGATGAACGGGCTGAGGATCCCCCGCACCCTGGCCATCAGGAGCAGGGCGGCGGCCATGGCCGCAAGGAGGACGATGACCCGATTCCGCCGAACGGAAAGCCAGTGTTGACCAGCCATGCTATGCCCCCCTTTCCCGACCTTGGTCCCCGGCAGCGTGAAAAGGAGGAGGCCAGACGCCCCCTCCCACCACCGTTCCCTCACGGTGCATCGCTGTCAACGAAGGTTGTCCGCCGCGTCCCGAGCCGCCTCACGGCCGCGGTGCCACACCTTCCCGGCCCGGCCGGACCAGTCCTTGCTGGTCTCCAGGATCCGCTTCCGGGTGTCGGGTTTGAGCTGCGGGGCTACCGCAATGGCCGCGATCATCCCGATCAGACCGCCGGCCAGCATCCCCGTCCAAAAACCCTGCCGACTCATGAAATCACCTCCGCCGCCATCATGGTCAGGACTCGCAGCCGACCCGATCAGGCTTCGGATCAGCTGATCCTCGAGGTCACGCCCAGGCCTACGTCCGTGCCCGACCGAGTCCCCTCATCGGGGCCGAAGGCCACCAGGGTCCCCTCAGGGTCGATCCGATAGAGGTGCGGCCCGCCTTTCCCGGACAGGCTGAACTCGATGAAGCAGTCCCAACAGTAGTACTGCCCGGTCCCGACCTTTCCCACAACCTTACTCCCGCATTGCGGGCAGGCCACCGTTTTCAGCTTCCAGCCCCCCTTTGTCCGCGGCCCCCGGCTGAGCCGGTCGATCAGCCCGATTGGGCGGCACGATCACCGCATCCTGCCCCACGACCATCCCCGGGGTGATCGGCAGGACTAGCTTGCCGTCGACCACGTCCCGGAACAGCCCCCCCGAGACCTGATAGCCGAGGATCCCGCCGGTGCCCGGGTCGATGACGAGGTCGTCGACGATCCCGAGATCCCGGCCATCGGTCGTGATGACCCGCTTGTCGTGCGGGCTTTCGCGACCGTGCTCGCCGGCCTCCACCCCGCTCACCCGGCTGGGGGCCAGCAGGACCGTCTGGTCCTGGACGATCACCGCGTCTTCCCCTAGACTCTGGATGTCCTTGAAGCGGATGGCCTTCCTCCAAAAGCGCCCCGGGCAGACCACACGAAGGCCGCTGAGGCGGTCGCCCCGGCGGCTGAGCAGCAAATCCTTGACGACACCCAGTCTCTTCCCCGTTTGCAGGCTGATCACCGGAAGACCGATGATGCCGCGTCGTGTGCGCATCGGACGGCCCCACTTTTTCCGTAGCGTGCCCCCCTGAAAGGCAAATAATACGCTCCCCACTTGGCTTTTGGAGGTTTTTCCCTCCCCTGGAACGAATCTGAGGAATCGTCCGGAAAAGGGGGCCCGAAGGATTTGCCGGGAAAAAGAAAGACGGCCGGTGGGCCGCCACCGTCTCTCGGTGACTATCAAACGAAGAGGGACTTTCGGAACACTCCCGAACCATCGGGGGCGGCAAGACAGTCGTCTGCGCCGTCGTCGGCGGGTGGGGACGCCCCGCCGGCGAGTCCGCCGCCAGCCGGCTTCCCCCGCTTCGTCGTCCAGGAGCACCACGCCTCGCACCTGCACTGGGACCTTCGCCTGGAGATGGACGGAGTCCTGAAGAGCTGGGCCGTGCCCAAGGGGCCGCCTCTCGAGCGCGGCATCAAGCGCCTGGCCATGCAGGTCGAGGACCATCCCCTGGACTACATCAGCTTCGAGGGGGACATCCCGGCCGGTAACTACGGCGCCGGGACGGTGGCCATCTGGGACCAGGGCAAC
>DASXUT010000042.1 GCA_036504675.1 Bacillota bacterium
AGGCACCCACCAGGTGTCCGGCCCAGACCGGGGCGGCGGGGGTGAGGAGGACGCCGACCACCCCGTATCCGCCGATGACCACCAGGTCGAAGGCATGCTCCGCGGCGACCAGGGTGACCCCCCTTCCCCACCCCAGCCCCATCTGCTTGGCCAGGTAGACGACCCGAGCCACGTCGCCACCGCGGAGGGGAACGAAGTTGTTGATGAACGCCCCTCCGATGTAAAGGTCGAAGACCTCCCGGGTCGAGACCGGGCGGGGGGCCTCCTCGAGGAAAGCCCTCCAGACGGGGACTCGGGTGAAGTATCCCGCCAGGTTGAGGGTCAACCCGACGACCATCCAGCTTAGGGAGTAGCCCCTGGTGGCCTCGACGACCTTGTTAAAAGGCACCTTCCGGAACATGTAGCCAACCGCCAGGACAGTCAGGATGAAGACGGCCGTCGTCCCAATCGGGCGGAGCCAGGGCTCGACCCGGGCCAGCCATAGCCGGAGGCGGGCCCTGCCGACCCCCACCCTCGCCCCGGCGACATCATCGGCAGCGTCCGCGGCGGCAGCACCGGCGGTGGCCGCGCCGGTGGTGACCGCTCTGGCCCAGGCGGCCGCGGTCCCGAAGACCCGCTCGCGCTCGGGGCCGGGCAGGTCTCGTAGGGCGTCGGCGGCCTGTCGGCTCCAGTAGGCCAGGGCCCAGGGGGCCCGATTGCCCGCTCTATGGGTGGCCGGCTCGCCGACCGGCCCGGCCGAGCCCCGCGCCTTCCAGCGGCGCCAGCGCCGCCACAGGCCGGCCGAAGTGATCCGCAGCAATGATGGGTCGACCGTCCGACCGGCCGCGCTCAGGGCGACCGACAACCCGGCGACGGCCCCGGCCAGATGATCTGGGGTCAGGTTTCGCAGGGCCGCCTCGGCCGGCAGGCCGGCGGTGGCCAACAGCCCGGCCATCTGACCGAGCCCGAAAACGATTCCCGACCGAAGCCGCCGCGAGACCTCCTCTTCGAGGAAGTCCCCCGCGGCGTAACCGGCCGGGAAGATGGGGTCCTGGAAGTTGACTGTCAAGCCCGTTCGCCCGGGCTGGGTCGGATCGTAGGTGATCGTTACCGGCTGAATGACCCGGGCGTGGGGCCCCAACCTGGCCACCGAGCCGCTGATCGGGGCCAGGGCTCCGTCGGGGGTGAACCGCCCCTCGGGGGCGACCATGACGCAGCCGCCCCGGTCCAGCTCGAAAGCGGCGCGGTCGAGGGCCGCCCGGACCATCCGGACCCGTTCTCGACGTGTCCCGGCCAGTGGGTCGTCCAGGCTCGGCACCGACCGTACGCCCAGGGCCTCGATGATCGGAGCCAGGCTAACCCGGCCCAGGAGGACCCGGGCCCAGCCCCGGCCGGGCAAGAGGTACTTCGGGATGAAATCAGGCCGGCCGAGGTCGCCGCGGGTCAGGAAGCTCGTCCGGCGACCCACCCCACGGGGACCACTGATCAGGCAGACCAGGCCGCCGACAATCGGCCCGTCCCAATCACTCTGGTGGTTGATGACTACCAGCGTTCCGGGCAGGTGCTGATACCGCTCCCTGGCCAGGACGGCGAAGCG
>DASXUT010000043.1 GCA_036504675.1 Bacillota bacterium
CTACCGTCCAGCCGCGGCTCCAGACGCCCGGGGAGATGTTCCGCCAGGCCCGTTTCGAAGCCGGCGTCATGCGCAAAGAGCTCGCTCTCATCCTTCACTGCAGCATCCAGGCCATCGAAGCCTTCGAGAACGGCCGCAGACCGGCGCCCCAGGGGGCCATCGAGTGGATGGCCGACAAGAACCCGGCATACGGGCGCCGGCATCTGGCCCGGCTCGGGTTCGAGGCCGCCGTGGTTCTGGACGGCCCGAAGGTCGACAGGAGCCCGGTGACGATGCTCCTCGTCGGGCTTCGTGAGCTCAGGGAGACGATGGCCGCGGTCGAGGATCTGGACCTCGTCAACAAGCCGGCCGCCGGCGACCTCACCGACCACGACCGGGTCGATCTTGATGAGGTACTCGACGAGATCCTCGACATCCAGACCTGGGCGGTCAACATCTTCGACGAGCTGACGCTCCGCTACGGCGTCGACCGCAAGGTGACCGTGACCAGGCACAGCGCCAAGCTCCAGAACAGGGGCTACATCGGGGAGGCGATCACACGTGCGGACCGCTGACAGCCTCGTCCATCACATCCCCGGATGCGCCGCCCACCTGGACGACGCGGCCCGCCTGGCCAGAGAGGAGCTGAGGAAGATGGCCGACCCGATCACCGAGCTCGAGGAGAAGGTCAGCCGGATCACCGACGTCCGTGAGCAAGCGGTCTGCTTCCCGCCCATAGCAAAGGCGCTCGTCGAGGTCCTGCGCATCGCCCACGAGGCCCGCGGACTAGAGGACATGGCTCGCGCCGTCGGCCGGATCGAGGTCATCAGCGAGTGGGCCTTCAGGCGCCTGGGCCTTATGGACCAGGGCTCACCCGACGGGCAAAAGAAAAACGCCACTCCAGTTTCAGCCTAGAGCGGCGGCACGTTTTCGAGGACCCAGACACAACATCCGGTGGCCTCGCCGTCATTATACCACGACCGGTTGGGCCACCGCAAGAAAGGGGTTGACCCCATGAGACTGTTACGACTGGCTTTGCGCAACTTCAAGGGGCTCCAGAAGTTCGTCCTGGAGCCGAACGGCGCGGACATCGCGGTCTTCGGCAATAACGCCACAGGCAAGACCACCTTGGCCGACGCCTTCATGTGGCTCCTCTTCGACAAGGACTCGACGAACCGCAAGGACTTTGAGATCAAGACCCTCGGGCCGGACGGCCAGCCGGTCCACGGCCTGGAGCACGAGGTCGAGGCAACCTTGGACCTCGAGCCCGGGCGCCTGACCCTCCGTAAGGTCTATCAGGAACAGTGGACCAAGAAGCGTGGCTCAGCCGCCAAGCAGTTCACCGGGCACATCACGGACCACTTCATCGACGGGGTGCCGGCGACCAAGACGGAGTTCACGACCCGGGTGGCCAGAATCGCCGACGAGGCGGCCTTCCGCCTTCTCACCGACCCGCTCTACTTCAACGCCCAGCTCCACTGGCAGAAGCGCCGGGAGATCCTCCTACAGGTCTGCGGCGACGTGTCTGACGCCGACGTGATCGCGAGCGACCCGGCCCTGGCCGGCCTGCCGGAGATCCTCGGGAACAAGACCATCGAGCAACTCCGTAAGGTCCTGGCCGCACGCAAGGCCGAGATCAATCAGGAGCTGGACCGTATCCCCGTGCGGATCGACGAGGCGAGGAGGGGCCTCCCCGAGGCCGGCGGTGACGCTGCGGCCCTTACGACTCGGCTCGACGGCCTCCGAGCCCAGCGCTCCCAGGTCGGGGCCGAGCGTCTCCGCATCCAGGCCGGCGGCGAGGCGGCCGAGCTGACGAAGAGGCTCCGGGAGAACGAGGCGGCCGCCCTGCTTCTGCAGCAGAGCTACCGGGTCAAGGCGGACGAGGCGGTAAGGGAAACCCAGGTGCTCCTGGCCGACGAGATTTACGAGGCCGATCGGCGGGCAAGGGATGGCCGGCGCCTGCGCGACGAGATCGCCCAGGGCCAGAAGGACCTCGCCCTGAGTCAGGCGCGTACCCAGAAGCTCCGCGACCAATGGCACGAGGTCGACGCGCGGCACCTGACCCTCAGCATCGAGGAGGTCTGCCCGACCTGCGGACGGCCGCTCCCCGAGGACCGGGTGCGCGAGGCGAGGGAGAAGGCTCAGGCCGATTTCAATGCCCGGAAGGCCGCGGAACTCGAGGAGATCACAGCGCAGGGAAAGCGCCTCGCCGAGTCGGTCGAGACGGCGCAGCGTTCCGTCGCTAAGCTCGAGGCGATGGCCGCAGAGGCCGAGCGGGACGCCGCCGAGCACCAGGCCAAGGTGGCCGAACTCCAGGGCAAGGTCAACCGTCTCCGGGCCGACGCGCCGGTCATCGAGTCCGACTCCGAGTACAAGCGCCTCGAGGCCGAGCGGCACGAGATCCGAGAGAAGCTGGCAAAGCTCCGCGAGGGCAACACCGAGGCCCTGGCCCGGGTCGAAGGCCGGGTGCGGGAACTGGACGAGCAGATCACGGCCGCCGAGGCCGACCTCGGTCGGATCAGCCAACGCGAGCGCGGCCTGGAGCGGATCAAGGAGCTGGAGGCCGACGAGCGGCGCCTGGCCGGTGAGTTCGAGGAACTCGAGCGTCAACTGTACCTGACCGAGCAGTTCATCCGGGCCAAGGTCTCGATGCTGGAAGAGCGGGTCAACGGATGCTTCCAACTGGCCCGGTTCAAGCTTTTCGACCAGCAGGTCAACGGCGGGCTCACGGAGGTATGCGAGGCGACCTACAACGGCGTCCCTTACAGCGGCCTCAACCACGGCGGTCAGCTCAACGTGGGCCTCGACATCATCAACACCCTGACCGAGCACTACAAGTTCGTGGCGCCGGTATGGGTCGACAACGCCGAGTCGGTCACAGCGATCCTGCGGACCCGCGGACAGCAGATCAAGCTCGTCGTTTCGGCCGCGGACAAAGTCCTGCGCGTGGAGCGCGAGTCCGCGCCCATCAAGAAGGAGGTGGCCTAGGATGTCCGTTCCCCAGGCCCAGGCTCAGAACCAATCCCAGCCGAACGCCTTGGCGCTCGTCAAGAGAGACACCGTCGACGTTGTGGCTGCGAGGATCCGTCAGTTCGTGCAGGACGGCGAGCTGGCCCTGCCGGCCAACTACTCGCCCGAGAACGCCATGAAGTCGGCCTGGTTGATTTTACAGAGCACCGTCGACAAGGAGAGGCGGCCAGTGCTCAAGGCCTGCACCAAGGAGAGCATCGCCAACGCCTTGCTCGACATGGTCATCCAGGGGCTCAACCCGGCCAAGCGCCAGTGCTACTTCATCCCCTACGGCGACCAGCTCGTCTGCCAGCGCTCCTACTTCGGCGACGAGGCACTGGTCCTGAGGGTTAAGCCGGACGCCAACATCTGGTACGGCGTCGTCTACGAGGGCGACGAGTTCGAGTACCAGATGGAACGCGGCCTCCGGAAGATCACGAAGCACGTCCAGCAGATCACGAACATCAAGCCCGACAAGATCATCGCGGCATACTGCGTGATCGAGGGCAAGGACGGCCAGGTAATTCATACCGAGGTCATGACCATCGACCAGATCCACAAGTCCTGGCAGCAGAGCAAGACGTACCGGGCCAACGGCGACGGGCCGCACAACAACTTCCCCGACCAGATGTGCCTGCGCACGGCCATCCGCCGGGCCTCTAAGGCCATCATCAACAGCTCCAGCGACGACTACCTGCTCCTCGAACGCGTCAACCGGTCCGACGAGGTGGGCGCCGAGGCCGAGATCGAGGCCGAGGTCGAGGCCAACGCCAACGGCGAGATCATCGACGCCGAGACGAAGCCTGCGCCGGCCGAGCCCCAGGTGGCTGCCGCGAAGGAGCAGGCTCCCGCGGTTCAGTCGCCGGCGCCGCAGGCCCCGACCAAGGCCCCGCCGGCCCAACAGGCCAAGCAGACAAGGCTCGGAGAGCCGGGGTTCTGAGATGGGACGCCAGGTGTTCGTCGTTCACGGGTCCGGAGCCTTGCCCAAGGTCTACCACCTGCCTAACTGCAGGCGCCTGCGCCGTCGCTCCAATTTCCTCGGACTGGTGCCCATGAATGAGGAGGCCGCCCAGAGGAACGGAATGCGGCTCTGCGACTACTGCCGAGCCCGAGAGAGGAAGCATCGATCGGATGGTCGACTTCAAGGCTCATGCCAGCAGCAGCGCGGGTAACCTCTACACCGTGACGGACGGCGGGAAGACCCTTGTGATCGAGTGCGGAGTTCGCTTCAAAACCCTGCAATCGGCCCTCGGGTTTTCCTTGTCGTCCGTTTCCGGCCTCCTCGTGAGCCACGCCCACCAGGATCACGCAGCCTGCATCCAGGACGTCCTTCGGGCCAGCGTCCCTTGCTACATGAGCGAGGGGACGGCCCAGGCCCTGGGGGTCGCCGGACACCACCGGACGCACATCCTGACGGGCCTGCGACAGGTCGACATCGGCGGCTGGACCGTCTTGCCCTTTGGAGTGATTCATGATGCCGACGAACCGCTGGGTTTCCTGATCGTGGCCCCGGGCGGTGACCGGCTGGTCTATGCGGTCGACACGGCCTACGTCCCATACCGGTTCGAGCGGCTTAGCGTGATCGCCATTGAGGCCAATTTCTCGCTCGACACCATCAGGCGCAATGTGGCCAGCGGCGAGATCGCCCTGAGCCACAAGAACCGGGTGATCCAAAACCACATGAGCATCGAACGGGCCCTCGACATGCTCCGAGCCAACGACCTCAGTCAGGTGCGGGAGATCCACCTCCTGCATCTCTCGGACGGCAACAGCGACGCCGAGGCCTTCCGCCGCCAGGTCCAGGAGCTGACGGGCAAGCCCGTTTACGTCGCGGCGAGGCAGTAGGGAAGGGGAGAGCACATACGAGAAAGACCGGGGTTTTCGCAACCAAGGACGAGGTCAACCAGTTGAGGGAGTTGGCGCGTCGCGGATGGATGCCGGGCGACAGGATGATGGTCTTCTCGGTCCTGGAGGGAATCAACCGGGACCAGGCCACGGTCGACGCTCAGCGGGTCTGCCACCAGCTGGCTCTGAAACACGGCCTGCCGGAGGTCCCGGGCTACTACGGTATCACCAACGACGGTGAGTTCGAATCGACGTGACCCCAGAAGGGTGAGGTGAAAGCGCGATGGTCAAAATCTCCGTCGGCTTCGGCCACACCTTGAACCTCGGCAACTACGAGAGCGCCCGGATCGACCACGCGATCGAGATGGACGTTCCCCCGGAAGAGGTCGACGCCAAGACCGAGGAGCTCATGGCCAAAGCCAAGGCGGTCGTCCGGGGTCAGATCCAGACGCTCATGGCCAGGAATGACATCAAGAAGTGACCGGTGTTCGATGAACCGCCGAGTCCGCAAGACATCGAACACGCAACGTCCCTAGCAGCAACGATGACTCTTGAACGAGGAAAGGGGGTTTTCGGTATGTCCATGGACGGAATCAAGCTGGACATTTCCACGAGCCTCATCAATGACATCATCAAGACGCAAATCCAGGCCGCAATTATGCAGGAACTCGGCAAGGATCCACAAGGGACAATCCGCGCCGTCGTAGATGCAGCCCTCCAGGCCAAGCAGAATTCGTACGACCGCGAGACCATCTTCCACAGGCAGGTCCGCGACATGATTCAGGGCGCCGCCTCGGAGGCCTTCAAGGAATGGCTCGCGACGAACAAGCGACAGATCAAAAAGGCCGTCGCCGAACGGATCAAAGCAGAAGAAGGGCCATTCCTCAAGAGCGTGGCCGACCGGATCGTTGAGGGTATGGGAACATCGTTGTCCCTCCGGGTGACCTTCCAGGTACCCGATTGAAAGACCCTTGAGCGGCGCAGAGTGGTCAAACACCTGATTCCGTTAAACGGCCGCCAAAACCCTGGTCATCGGTCGGCCTGGCTACCAGGTGCGGAAACGGTCGCCGCTCAGTTCCTTTGACAGTCTTGGGCGGGGCGGCCCGGAAACGGCCGGGCGCGTAAGACGGTCAGAGCCGGCGGACTCTTACCGCTCGGCTGCCCTATCATCAAGGGTTCTTTGACGCTGGGGCTGTGGCTGACCCACTGAAGGCCCCCAATCTCCGGGGAGAACGGAGCCCGCCCACAATCTTGCCCTTTGGGAGGGGATACCCCTTGGCGATACCCGAGCCCGTTGCCCCACCGACCCCCGAGGCCCCACCGAAGCCGCACTGGTCGTCAGCCCTGCCGATCAGGGTGGTCAGGTCGCTCCCGAGGCGGGAGAAGCGCCTGATCTGGCGCCGGTGGTTCAAGTACCGCCGGGCCAGCATCCCCGGCGACAACCGACGAGAGAAGCGGCAAAACTGGCGGGCCCTGTGGGGCCTGCTCAGGACGCCGAATAGGAGGTGAGCCAAGATGAGGGGTAGGCTCAGACTAGCCTGGACGCTCATGTGCGGCAACTGCCTCAGACGGCTGACTGTCGGCTCCAGAACAGAGAGCCAGAATGGCGCCAGGGCCAACGC
>DASXUT010000044.1 GCA_036504675.1 Bacillota bacterium
TTGTCGCCTCGGCGTTGCGATTGGCCTCTTCCTGAGCGGTGCCGTTGCCGGTGACGGTGGCATCGACGGTGATCTGATCGGCGGCCGCGCCCGCCTTGACCCTGACCTTTCCGACCGGGTTCTTGACCGTGACGGCCTTGACTTCCTGGCCGATGGTCAGCTCCCGATGGAGGGAATCCCGGGTGGCGTGGGCCAGGTTGACTGGCCCGATCCGGATACCGGATAGCTTGAACCCGCTCCAGCTGACCGGCCCGAGCATCGCCCCGACGAGGCCGATGACCACGACGATCACGGTGACCACGGTGACGCCGGACTCGACGTGGAAGGGGACCACAGTCTTCCCGCTCTTTGCGGCCCGGTCGGCCAGGACGGCCCGGGCGATCAGCTCGACGCCGAGGGCCAGCGGGAGTAAGGGCCAGTAAGTCCAGAAGAGATCGGCCGTCTGGGTGTGGAGCAGGTTATCGGCGAGCAGCCCCAACCCGAAGAGGATGAGGGCGGCGGCGACGATGTATCGACCGACCGGTCGCGATTTCATTGTTCTACCTCCTTGGCCGGATCCGGGGCGGCCGACGGCGGCGTCGCCGCCCGCGGGGCGGCCCCGAACCGTTCAGCCCACAGGAAGTAGGCCCCGCCGAGGATCAGGAGCATCGGCCAGCCGCGCTTGACCAGCCACCAAAGGCCGCCGTCGAGTGTCGCCGCCAGGCCGAGCAGCCCCAGGGCGACCAGGCCGACCCCCCAGACAAGGCCCTCGCGCGGCCCCATGTCGGCCGGCGAATGGGTCAGCGGCCGGTGATGGGTCGGGCGGGACGGAGCCGGATGGACGGCGGTGTGGGCGGACGGGGTGACCGCCGGGGACGGGATTGGGGCCTGGGCATGGGCCATCACGTAAGCGTCGTTGAACCGCCGGGCGGTGAAGATGGCGTCGAAGAGGCTGTAGAGCCAGACCACCGGGAAGATGACCAGGACATAGAGGATGGCGGTGAAGATCTCCCCGCTGTTGTTGACATTGAAGGGGAAGCCCGGGCCGAAGTTGATGTCCGGGCCGGAGAGCAAGCCGCCGTTGACCCCGACCAGGTTGAGCATGGGCTGGACGACCATCAGCGCGAAGCCCAGGGCGAGGAGGAACACGATCCCGAACCCCTTGACCCATTGCTCGTTGTAGAGCTGGCCCAGGCCCGGGACGAGGCCAAGGATCCCCGCCAGCAGCGGGCTCTTCCGACGCTCCATTTCAAACCATCCTTTCAGAAAAGCGAGGCGATGGCCGCCGGTCGGCGACTCACCGCCCGGTTGAGTCGATCTGGCTCAGGTACCTGGTGATGATCCCATCGAGACCGGTCTTCCGGGCCACCGTCCAGAAATCGTCCCTGATCCCGACGACGGTCCTTTGCTGATAGGCGATGATGCGGGCGTAGGAACGGGCATCCATGGTCAAAGCGGTGTAGGTCCCCAGGAGCAAGGTGGCGACCATGCTCGCCGCGGCCAGCGGACGGGCCCAGGCGATCCAGGTTGAAGCGGCCGCCCGGCCGGCCTGGCTCTGGGCCAAGCGGGCCTCCTTCGAGCGGCTGATCCCGGCCTCTTGCCGGCGGATCTCGTTCATCACCCGGGCGGTGAAGTCCAGGCTGGGGCCCGGGGTTGAGCGGGACTCGGCGGCCGAGGGCTCGTCGGCGAAGGTGGCCTCCAACCGGGCCTGGCCCACGATCAGGGCCTCGAACTCGGCCCGGCACGATGGGCAGGTCTCGAGATGGGCGGCCACGAGCCCGGCCTCTCTGGCTGTCAGTTCGCCGTCGGCGTAGGCCAACCGCCGTTTGGTTGTCCACCCGCAGGTCCGCCGCCGGGTGATGGCTTGTCGACTCATCTCGCTCCCCTCCCCATCGCCGTCATCTTGACCTTCGCCGTCATTTTGATCAACCGGCCGCCGGGCGACCGCGTGACCCGATCGGTCCCGGTCATTCGTCCGTCCTCCGCCTCAAGGCTCTTTTCCAGCAGATCCAGGGCCCTTCGCAGCCAGGTGGCCACGGTGTTGCGGGGAATCCCCATCTCGGCGGCGATCTCGTCGTAGGAGAGGTCCTGGACATAGCGGAGGAGGATCGCCGTTCGATAGCGGTCGGGTAGATCGCCGACCGCCTGGCGGACCTCCTCGCGGGTCATCTCGGCCTCGGCTTCCTCGGCCGGCCCGGGTAACGCGTCGGGCAGCCGTTCATCGGCTTCCATCGGCACCTCTCGGCGGCGCCTGAGCCTCGTCAGCGAGAGGTTGGTGGCGATGCGGACGAGCCAAGCCGGGAAGCCGCCGCGGATGGAGACGAAGCGGTCCAGGGCGAAGTAGGCCCGGACGAAGGTGTCCTGAGCGACGTCCTCGGCGTCGTGGGCGTTGCCGGTGATCCGCCGGGCCGCGCTGAAGACGAGGCGCTGGTAGCGCTGGACCAGGAAGCCGTAAGCCTCTTGGTCTCCCGCCTGACACCGCGCGATGAGTTCTTCGTCGGGGGGAAGTGTCGGCATGCGCTTACCTATCGCCCTTTCCACCAAAATAACGAAGCGGGCGGACGGAAAGTTTCAGCGGGGTCGGGAGAAGCTGTCCCCGGCCCCGCCGACCAGACTCAACCGTCCCTATTCGGCCTTGGGAAGGACCAACTCGAGCAGGTCACGCAGGTCGTTGATGATAGGCGGACGGTAGCGTTCGGCCTCGGGTGGGATTTCCGCATTGACGTCGCGGATCAACCAGACCGGCTTGATTCCGGCCTTCTTGGCCCCCATCACGTCGCCGAAGTAATCGTCACCGACATGGATGGCCGCGCCGGCCGGTACCTTGGCCAGCGCCAGGGCCTTACGGTAGATCTCCGGCGCGGGTTTCTGAGCCCCGGCCGTGCTGGACGAAAGGATGAAGTCCAGATACTGGTCGAGGCCGTGATAGCGGCAGAGCCGACCGAGGGACGGCTCCCAGTTGGAGATGACCCCGAGGACCAGGTCCCGCTCGGCCCGCAGCCGCCCGAGGACCTCGGGGACCTCGGGGTAGATGGCGTAGAGCGGGTCGTAGTCATACATCTCCTGGGCGACGGACTCGACCAGCTGGTCGCGGGGCGGGGCGTCGGCGGCGCCCAGGAAGGTCCGGGCGAAACGGTGGTAGAACTCCCGCTCGTCGTCGTCGGTCACCAGTTGGATCAACTCCGGGTCATGGGTCTTGCGGGCCTCGCCGAGGGCCTCGGCCACCTTGTCGTGGCCGAGGAAGATCCCTTTCTTGGCCAGGAGCTGGCGGGCCCTCTCGGCGGCGTCGCCCTGGAAGTGGATGAGGGTCTTGTTCATGTCGAAGAAGATGGCGCGCATCGGGCTATTCGTCCTCCCGGGCCGGCCGGTTTGAAGCTGGCTCAGGGCCAGCCGGCGCCCGGCGGACCGAAGGTTTTGCGCTCGGCGCGCCGAACATCCCTACCATGCCGGAAAATTGGGGTGCATCTATCCATGGGACCTTGTGATCATCACGTCCACCTGGAACGCGGTCCATACGAGCGATCCTGGCTAGAGCGGTTCTTGAAGACCGCCGCCGCCCGCGGGGTCGGCGAGGTCGGGTTCGTGGAGCATCTGTATCTTTTCAAAGAAGCGGTCGGGCTCCTCGGCGACGGCGGCCCCGGCGGCCTGGCGGCCAGCCCTGTGCGGTTCATCGACGAACGCTACACCAGGAGCATCGATGAGTTCCTGGCCTTTGTTGAGCGGGCCCGACAGGATGGCCTGCCGGTCAAGGTCGGCGTGGAGTTCGACTACCACCCCGAGGACGAAGAGGCCATCGGACGTTTCCTCGACACCTATCCGTTCGACTATCGGATTGGGTCGGTGCACTGCCTAAACAGTTTGGTGTTCGATATGACGCCGGATATTCCCTTCTGGCAGTCAGGCGACATCCGGGCGATCTACGCCGACTACTTCCGGATGCTGGCCCGGCTGGCCCGGTCGGGACTGGCCGACATCATCGGGCACTCCGACGTGATCAAGGTCTGGGGCCATCGGCCCAGCGGCCCGGGGGCCGAGGCCTTCCTCCGCGAGCAGTATGAGTCCCTGGCCGAGGCGGTCGCCGCCGGGCGGCGGCTGGGACCCGGCGGGCGGCCGAGCCCGGGCGATGCCCGCACGGCCGTCGAAATCAACACGGCCGGCTGGCGCAAGCCCGTCGGCGAGGTCTACCCTGGCCCGGGTCTGCTGGCGGCGTTCAAGACCGACGGGGTCCCGATCGTCTTTTCCTCCGATGCCCACGACCCCCGGGATGTCGGGGCCGATTTCGACCGGGCGATGGCCTACGCCCGGGAGGCCGGTTATCAGTCGACGGTCGAATTCGCCGGACGTCGGGCGAGCGAGAAGCCCATCGCCGAAGCCTGAGCGCCGAGAGCACTGAGACCACCAGGGGAGGAATGAGCATGGCCGAGCTTCCTCGGAATCGGAAGATGAGCCGCGAATCCCTAGTCTGCCTGGTCTATCTCATCGTCATCACGGTCTTCCTGAACGCCGACATGAACCTGCTCTATCCCAACGCCGTCCTCATCGAGAAGGACCTGGGCATCAATGACGCCCAACTGGGCGCGGTGTCATCGGCCTTCATCATCATCGGCGCCGTGGTCACCCTGCTCTGGGGGTACATGGCCGACTTCGTCTCCCGCAAGCGGCTCCTCGTCCTGACCGTCCTCTTGGGTGAGGTGCCCTGCCTGATGACCGCCTTCTCCCAGACCTACGGCCAGCTGTATTTCTGGCGGGCCCTGACCGGCCTGGGCATCGGCGGAATCATCCCGATCAGCTTCTCCTTGCTCTCCGACTACTTCACCGTCGAGCAGCGGGGCTTCGCCAATACGATGATCAACACGGTCAGCGGCCTGGGCACGGTCCTGGGGATGCTGGCGGCGGGGTTCATCGGCCCGGTCTATGGGTGGCGGCTCCCCTTCATCGTGGCGGCCGTCCCCAACTTCGTCCTCGTCCCGTTGTTCTACTTCTTCGCCAGGGAGCCCAAGCGGGGCCAGGCCGAGCCGGAACTGCGCGAGCTGGTCGCCGAAGGGGCCTACCGCGGCCGCGAACGCCCGAACTACCTGGCCATGGCCAGGGTCAAGACCAACGTCCTGAGCTTTATCCAGGGCATCCCGGGCTGCGTGCCCTGGGGCGTCCTGACCTTCGCCATCCCGATCTACTTCGTCCGCGAGAAGGGCTTCTCGGTGCAGGCGGCAACGATGATCATGATGATCTTCGGCGCCGGAGTCTTGGCCGGCGGATTCGTCGGGGGCCTTATCGGAACTAAGCTTTATAGCATCAAGAAGTCGTTGATGCCTATCTATTTGGGGATTGTTGTCTACGTCGGGATGTTCCTGGCTTACGGGGTGGTCGCCTACCCGGCCCATGCCGGGATGACCTTCCTGCAACTGCTCGGGCCGATGTCCCTGGCCTTCTTGATCGGGTTCGTGGCCAGCATGGTCGGGCCGAACCCGAAGACCATCCTGATGAACGTCAACCTGCCGGAGAACCGCGGATCCATCTCGTCGGTCTTCAACCTGACCGACTCCATCGGCAACGGGGTCGGGCCCTTCCTCGGCGGGTTGCTGTCGGTGAGCTTCGGGATGACCCGAGCCCTTTACATCGCCATCACCTTCTGGGCCCTGTGCGGCTTCTGGTGGTTCTTCGTCAGCCGGACCGAGCCCCGGGATGAGGAGGCCGTCCGCCGCGTGCTGGCCGAGCGGGCCGAAGCCATGGGCGGGGCATCGGCTGGTGGCGGGGCACCCGCCGGAGGGCGGTAACGCATGGAAGTCTCTTGCGGCGACCTGCGACTCAGGTTGGATGAGGCGGCCGGCCGGGCCGCCCTGTGGCGCGGCGCGAGACCGGTCATCGAAGGCGGGCGCTATGGGGTTTCGGTGGCCGGGCGGGGTGCCGTCTGGGCGGGCGGGGATGGACTACGGTCGGCCGGCCTGGAGTTGAGGGCGACGGCCGCCGCGGCCGGCCCCGGAATGGCCCTCCGCCTGGAGGTCGCCAACCGCGGCCCGACGGCCGTCCGCGTCGAGGGCTTCACCGTCCTCGACGCCGCGCGCGTCCTGCCCGAACGACCTTCTTCCTCCCTGCTGGTCTACCAGAACGGCTGGCAGTCGTGGAGCGCGGCCCTGGTCAAGCCCCTGACCGCCCGCGACCCGGACCCCCTTCTCCCACTGGTCAAGGTGATGGGGACCAACCCGGCCCGGCGCGGCACCTGGCGTCGCGGCCACATCGGTTCGGATTTCTTCTCGGCCATCGGAGTCGAGGGCGACGGGCTCGTCCTCGGCTTCTTGACGATGAGGGACCAGTTCAGTGAGGTTGTCTTCGAGTCGAGGGCGGGCCGAGCGGCCGGCGCAAGCGCGGGCGCCGGCCCGGGCGGCCCGCGGGCCGCCGCCATGGCCCGCTCCTGGGCCGACGGGTACGAGCTGGCCCCCGGCGGGACACTGGCCTCGGAGACCCTCTTCATCTGGGCCGGCGACCCCGCCGAAGGGCTGGAGCTCTATGCGGCCGAGGCGGGCCGGGCGATGAAGGCGATCACCTGGGACCACGTCCCGACCGGCTGGTGCACCTGGTATCACTACTTCACCAAGGTCACCGAGGGCGACGTCCTGGACAACCTGGAGCACCTGGGGCGCCTGCGCGGCTCAATCCCTCTCGAGTACGTCCAGATCGATGACGGCTACCAGCACGCCATCGGCGACTGGCTGGAGATCAATGAGAAGTTCCCGCACGGGATGAAGTGGCTGGCCGAGAAGATCAAGGAGGCCGGCTTCAAGCCCGGCCTCTGGCTGGCCCCCTTCACCGTGATGGAGAGGTCGAACTTGTGGAAGGCGCACCCCGATTGGATCCTCCGTGACGGGCGAGGGCGCCCCGTTTACGGCGGCAACAACCTCGGCTGGGGAGGCCGCATCTACGGGCTGGACTGCACCCACCCCGGCGTCATCGAGTGGCTGAAGCGCGTCTTCAGGACGGTCACCGACGAGTGGGGCTACGACTATGTCAAGATTGATTTCCTCTATTGCGCCGCCCTGGCCGGCCGGCACCACGACCGGTCGGCCACCCGGGCCCAGGCCCTGCGCCGCGGGCTCGAGGCCATCCGCGAAGCGGTCGGGGACGCGCGCTTCATCCTCGGCTGCGGCCTGCCTCTGGGACCGGCCGTCGGCCTGGTCAACGGAATGCGCATCGGTGAGGACGTCGCCCCCCAGTGGGGTCCGACCCCCCTGCCGTGGGAAAAGACCATTCCCGGGACGGTCAACGCCATCCGCAACACCCTGACCCGGGCCTTCCTCCACGACCGCTGGTGGCTCAACGACCCCGATTGCCTGCTCCTGCGGGACCGCCGGACCAAGCTGACCCCGGTTGAGGTGGAGAGCCTGGCGACGGTCATCGCCCTCTCCGGCGGCCTGCTGCTGACCAGCGACGACTTCTCGGCCGTCTCCCCGCAGCGCCTGGAGATGCTGCTGGAGATCTTCCCGCCGTCGCGCCGGGCGGCCCGAGCGGTCGATCTGTTCAAGACCGACGCCGCCGGGCGGCCGAGCCCCGGGGGACTGCCGAGCTTGTTCGTCAGGAGGGATGGTCGGGACGGGGAGGGCTCGGAGGCGGGCGGCGGCGGTGAGCGGTGGTCCGTCGGCATCTTCAACTGGTCCGGGCGCCCGGTCGACCTGAGCGTCGACCTGACCGCGGTGACCGGGCGGGCCGGCCCGTGGCACGTCCACGACATCTGGGCCGAGCGCGACGTTGGCCTGGTCGAAGGGGTCTTGAGCCTGCCGTCGGTGCCGGCTCATGGGTGTAGGTATCTAGCACTCTCGGAGTAACCGTGGGGCTCTAGATCAAATCGAGCCCCCGTCGGGGGGCTCGCCTAAGGTGCGGAACTCGCAGACGCGGTTGTCGTCGCGCGAATTTTGCTCTTTTTTCGTTTGAAGACCCCCCTCCAACGGGACGTCACGGCTCTGGCATTCTTCTCGATACTAGTCCAATGGGCCTCAAAACCTCGAATTTGGGTGTTAATCTGCCGCACCTTTCGGCGGTCGTCTTCCATAACCGAGCGAAAAACCGCGGCCCGTATTCTCCGGCGGTACTCTCGTGTGATTCTCACCTGACCATCCCCTAAGACCGCGAGGCCGGTTACACTCAAGGAATGGCCGCGGCCAACCACCCTGGTCTTATGGGAATTCAGAGCGAAACCTTCTTCAGCCACAATCTGCTTGCTTAGAGCTTGCACTCTATGGATCTGTCTTGAGGTCTTGGCGGTAAAAGTGATGTCATCAGAGTATCTGGTGTAGGCCACACTCCTAAGCCCAGCAAGCCGTGCGAGCCTTGAATCCATCTTACGGCACACAATGTTTGATATCATTGGCGACGTCGGAGCACCTTGAGGGAGACGGTCATCCAATGTACATAGTGAACTCAAGAGGTGGCAAACATGATCTGAATACCCCAGAGCCCTGAAGATCGTGAAGACCCTGCCACGCCCAATGGACGGGAAGAAGTCTTTGAGGTCATAAGCCAGCATGTGATAGTTGCGCGCGTGCCTCATCGCATTCTTTTTCGGTGTTGCCCCTGGGTAATAGGCCATTGCTGAAGCATGGGCTGGTACTCTCTCCAAGATTGATCTCAAAATCCATCTCTGAACCGCTTTGAGAGTCTTCGAGGGACAAT
>DASXUT010000045.1 GCA_036504675.1 Bacillota bacterium
GCCGACAAGATCGTCCGGGAGGGCCGGACGGATCTGGTGGCCGTGGGGCGCGGGTTGCTGGCCGACCCCAGCTGGGGTCGGCGGGCGAGGGAAGCCCTTCAGGCCGGATGACGATTGACGGTCTGATCGTCGCGTCTGGAATAACTCGACGTCTGGAATAGCGACCCGGGCCTCGCGCGGAGCGGGGCCCGGGTCCTTGCTTCAAGCCGTAGCGTGGTGCAGGCTTGTCCTCTTCTTCAGGTGACCGGGTGCAATTCCTGGTGTCGTTCCATCGCCGCCGGGTGACCGTGAAGGTCGTCGGCGATGTCTTCGAGGCCCAGGGCGAGCAGCCGTTCGCGGCTCGGCTTGCCGGTCTCGAGGTCCCAGTCCATGGCCTCATAGTAGTCCTCGACCAGCCGGTCGATGTCGACCGTCAGCCCGGCCAGCGGCCCGCGGGCCAGCGGCGGCCGGCCGAAGACGCGATCGGGGGCCTTCCAACGGCGGGGGTTGACCCCCTCCCGGAGGTCGAAGGCCTGGCGGATGGTCTCCGTCCGCTCGCCGATGGTGAGCAACTCGCCGATGTTCCAGTCGCGGCCGGTGACGGCGGTCAGGAAGGCCGGGATGGAGTGATAGTCGATGCTCCAGAAGGAGAACTCGCAGCAGCCGATGGAGTTGACCACGTGAAGGAGGTTGGACATGGCCCGGTGGTCCTGGCCGCGCCCGGCATAGTTGCGCCGGTCCCGCTCAGGGAGATCGAAGCCCGGCGGGACCAGCCCCTCGGAACCCTGGGTATGGCGGGCCGGGGTCGGGTCGGTCAGGTAGGTGGTGCCCATCGCCGGGTCGAAGCGTGGGTCGTGCATCGGCACCTCCTGGCCGCCGATCTGCACGGCGTAAGCCTCGGCGCCACGGCCGATCTTCTCGGCCGCCCGCTTGGTTCCATCGGCCAGGACGTCGCCGAATCCTTCCCGCCGGGCGGTCTTCCCGATGAGCTCCACGATGGCCTCGTGGTTGCCCCAGCGGAGTTCGAGACCGTCGGTCTCGTGCCGGTCGATGATCCCGTGCTCGAAGAGGTCGATGGCGAAGGCGATGGTGCTGCCGGTGGAGATGGTGTCCAGACCGAACCGGTTGCAGAGGTGGTTGGCCATGATGATCGACTCGAGGTTGTCGTTACCGCACATGGTCCCGAAGGCCCCGATGGTCTCATACTCGGGCTTGTGGGTCTGGTCGACCTTGTAGGGGCCGGAGGACACGGAGACGATGCCGCCGCAGCCGATCGGGCAGCGATAGCAGCCGTAGCCCTTGATCTCCAGCTCGTGCATGGCGTCCCCGCCGATCTTGGCTGCCCCCGGGAAGGCCTCCAGACCCGCGTCGGACCAGTTACGGACGGGGGTATCCCCGCCGGCGACCAGCCCCTCGAGGACACCCGAGGTCCCGAAGTTATGAAGAGTGTCGTAAAGCGGCCCGGCCAACCGCGGTAGGTAGAACTGGCGCAGTTCCTGGGCCTTCTCCGGGTCGGCCAGGGGGATCTTGTGCCGGCCGCGGGCGGCCACCGCCTTGAGGTTCTTCGACCCCATCACCGCCCCGAGCCCCGACCGTCCGGCGGCCCGCCCGAGGTCATTGATGATGCAGGCGATCAAGGACTTCTTCTCGCCGGCCGGTCCGATGCAGGCGACGGCCGTGTCCTTGCCCATCCGCTCGCGGATGATCCCCTCCGTGTCGTGGGTGTCGAGTCCCCACAACTCGCCGGCGTCGCGCACCTCTGCCTGGCCGTCATCGATGGCCAGGTAGACTGGGCTCGAGGAGCGTCCGGTGACGATCACCCCGTCGTAGCCGGCCATCTTGAGGAAGGGGCCGAAGTCGCCGCCGCTGTTGGCGTCGCCCCATCCCCCGGTGAGCGGAGACTTGCCGACCGCCTCGTAGCGCGACCCGACGATGGCCGGGGTGCCGGTGAGCGGCCCGGTGATGAGCCCGAGGACGTTCTCGGGCCCGAGCGCGTCGGCTCCCGCCGGGACCAGGTCATACAACAGTCGGGCCCCGATGCCGTAGCCCCCCAGCCACTTCAAGAGAAAATCGTCATCAAGAGGCTTATCCTCAGTCCTGTGGTTCTCCAGATCGACGTAGAGGAGCTTCCCCATGTATCCTCCGTCCAAGAGCTAAACACCCCCCCAAAGAAATGCCGCCGAGACCGGGACGCGTGGAGTAACTGGATGTATTCTGTCACAGCCCGCTGGCAACGTATTCCGCCGGCGTGGCTTGGGCGTATGCGGGCGGGCGGTGGGGGACAATGAGGGCGGGACGGCGCACGGGTAGGGTCGCCGGCCAAAAGGGGGATTCGTCATTGGCCTCGACGTCGTGGAGCAACATCATCTGGATCGCCCTGATCATCTGGACTTTCCTGAACCCGTGGCTGCGCCAGCGGGCCATCGGGACGGCCCGTTTCCGGGCCCTCCGGCGGCTGGAGGTCAGGCGGGGAACGAGGGTCATCACCCTGATCCACCGGCAAGAAGCCCTGAGCCTGTTCGGGATTCAATTGGCCAAGTTCATCGACATCGAGGATTCCGAGGCCGTCCTCCGGGCCATCCGGCTGACCCCGGAAGACATGCCCATCGACATCATCCTCCACACGCCGGGGGGCTTGGTCCTGGCCGCCGAGCAGATCGCCCTGGCCGTCCAGAAGCATAAGGGCAAGGTCACCTGCCTCGTCCCTCACTACGCGATGTCCGGCGGGACCCTGTTGGCCCTGGCCGCCGATGAGATCATGATGGACGAGAACGCCGTCCTCGGCCCGGTCGATCCGCAGATCGGCGAGTACCCGGCGGCCTCGATCCTCGAAGTGACCAGGATCAAGAAGACCGACGAAATCGACGACAAGACCTTGATCCTGGCCGATGTCTCGAAGAAGGCGATGCGGCAGGTCAAAGAGGCCGTGACCGACCTGCTCAAGAAGAAGCGACCGGCCGACGAGGCCGAGCGGATCGCCGACGAATTGACCAAGGGTCAGTGGACGCACGACTATCCGATCACCTTCGAGAAGCTTCAGGCCATGGGCCTGCCGGTCCAGGTCGGCCTGCCGGTCGAGGTCTACGAGATGATGGACCTCTATCCGCAACCGGCCACGAGGCGCCCCTCCGTTCAGTACGTGCCGATCCCTTACGACGGCGCGGAGCGGGGGAAGAAGAAGTGATGGGAAGGCCCCGCCGGCGCCTGAGCAAATTAAACTTAGATTAGTAAATCCTGCAACTAATGCTCAAAGAGTCCGGCCTATGCTAGAATGGAGTCGTAGTTTGCGGGGGGTGTCACAATGTCCAAACGCGATCGCCATCGTGCCAGACAGGCCGGCCAGACCGCGCGTAGCGGGCCGCGCCGTGATAACTTGACCAACGTCTTCATGATCGTCGTCGGGTTGCTGGTGGCCGTCGGGCTCGGAGTGGTCATCGGCATCGGGGTGAGCGGGCGGGGTGGCTCGGCGGCCCGTCCGGGGACTTCGGGCTCGCCTTCCGGCTCCAACGGCGCGCCGGCTGGGGCGGCCGCTCTCGAGGCCCGGCTCCAGCAGAACCCGTCCGACCTGGAGGCCCTGACCTCGCTGGGCAACGTCTATTACGCCGCCGGGGACTATGTCAAGGCAATCAGCTATTATGAGCAGGCGGTATCCCTGAAGCCGGGCGACCTGGCCGTCGTGACCGACCTGGGCACGGCCTACTACTACTCGGGCAACTCCGACGCCGCCCTGCAGAAGTACGACCAGGTCCTGAAGGTCGACCCGAAGTATCAGAACGCCCTGTATAACCGGGTGGTCGTCCTGCTCAACGGGAAGAAGGACAAGGCCGGAGCAGCCGCTGCCATCCAGCAATACCTGGCCGCCTACCCGACCGGGAGCCAGGCCGACGAGGTCAAGAAGATGCTGGAGCAGACGAAGTAGGGGGGACGCCAGTCGTCCCCGCAGAAGCCGCAAATCGAGAACCATGAGGCCCGCCTCGCTCGAGGCGGGCCAGTTGTTTACCGGTGCGTCCCCGGGGCAAGATTAAGGGATATGAAACGGGTAGAGACGGTCGAGTTCACTCAGAAGGAAGAGAAACAGGGTCTGCGCCGGGCCATCGGCACCTGGGGCTCGTTCACCTGGGGCTACGCCGATGTCGGGGCCGACGTCTACGTGGCCCTCGGTCTGGTCATGGGGGCGGCCCACGGCGGCACGCCGGCGGCCTTCGCCATGACCGGCCTGATCTATGTGTTCATCGGGTTGGCCTACACGGAACTGGCGGCGACCTACCCGGTGGCCGGCGGCGGCCACTATTACACCTTACGGGGGCTGGGCGACTTTCTTGGGTTTACCTCGGGCTGGGCGCTCCTCCTCGACTTCACCATTGACGTCTCGCTCTTTGCCCTGTCGGCGGCCGGCTACGTCAACTTCTTCTTCCCGGCTCTTCAGAAGCAGCCGTGGCTGGCCATCGAGGCCGTCCTGGGGATCGGCTTCCTGATCTTCCTGAACCTTCGGGGAATCCGCGAGTCCTCGAGGATGAACGAGATCTTCTGCGCCGCCGATATGGTCAACGAATCGGTCATCATCCTCTTCGGCTTCCTCTTTGCCTTCAACCCCGACTTCTTCACCTATCAGTTCGTCAACCAGTTTCCGTCCCGTCATGACTTCCTCTACGGGGCTTCCATCGCCATCATCTCCTTCGTCGGCTTGGAGTCCATCTCCCAAGCCGCCGAGGAGACCCTCCGGCCGGCGACCATCGTTCCCCGGACCTCCCTGGCCCTGATCTTCACCGTCCTCATCTACGCCCTCAGCTTCTCCATCCTCAGCCTGGGCATCTTGCCCTGGCAGGTGATCGCCGCCAATCAGGGCGATCCGGTGGCGGTCTTGGCCAAGCATATTCCGATCATCGGCTTCATCGCCGGGCCATTCACCGCCATCTTGGCGGCGACCCTCGTCTTCGCCTCGGCCAACACCGGGGTCATGGGCTACTCCCGGATCACTTGGTCGATGAGCAACTTTCGCCTGCTCCCAAAGTGGTTCTCGGCCGTCCACCCGGTCCACCAGACGCCGTACCGGACGATCCTGGTCTTCTCAATGATCGCCATCGCCGAGGTCATCCTGGCCTCGCTGTCGGCCAACGCCTATGACACCCTCGGCAACATGTACGCCTTCGGCGCCGTGACCGGCTATATCTTGGTCCTCATCTCCCTAATCCGGCTGCGCTTCGCCGACCCCTTCTCGCCCCGGCCGTACAAGGTGCCGATCAACTTCAAGACCAAGTTCCGAGGGCATGTCGTCGACGTGCCGATCATGGGCTTCCTGGGCTTGGCCGGGAGCATCTTCATCTGGGCCCTGGTGGTGGCGACCCACGCCATCGGGCGGATCGCCGGGCCGGCCTGGATCCTTTTGGGCTATGTGGCGTACTTTGTTTTTCGACGCCGCGAAGGGCTGCCGGCTTTCGGCAATGTCAAGAGAGACTGGGAAGGCGAGCAGATCCGGGTTCTCACCGACGCCGGCGAACAGACCATTCTCGATCAGTACAAGGCGGCCCTCGAGCGGAGAGACCGCCTTCTGGCAGAAGAAACGGAAGCCACAAAGGAAAAACGGTGAAGCAGGTCGAAAGTAAGAACCCGCGCCAGGGGTGCGGGCTTATTGTCATTTTGGGGAGCTTATGACCAGGTAGGCCCGGCCACAAAGAAGGGTCCACCGCGGACCCCGTTGTCGAAAGGACTGCTCATCCAGATGCTCTTCTCCGATCGGATCAGGTGGGCCGGGCGAGCGGCGGCGGCATCGGCCATCGTGGCCCTGGCCATCACCCTGCTCATCGCCGGGGCGGGCTGCCGCCGGACGCCGAGAGTGGGGGCCTCGATCACCGCGGCCGGCTCGACTTCGGTCCAGCCCTTCGCGGAGTTCCTGGCCGAGTCGTACATGGCAGGCGGGGGCGCCCCGCCCATCAACGTCCAGGGCGGCGGTTCGAGTGCCGGGATCCAGGCGGCCATCGAAGGGGCGGCCCAGATCGGGATGTCTTCCCGTGACTTGAAGCCCGATGAGAAGGCGGTTTTGAAGGAGTACATCATCGCCCACGACGCCATCGCCATCATCGTCAACCCCCAGAACCCGGTCGAGGCCTTGACCAAGGCTCAGGTGCGGGCGGTCTTCTCGGGGACGGTGACCAACTGGAAGCAATTCGGCGGGCCCGACCGCGCCATCACCGTGATCAGCCGCGAGGAGGGCTCGGGGACCCGCAGCTCGTTTGACGAAGGGGTCCTTAAGGAGGTCGCCCTGACGCCGTCGGCCCTTGTCCAGGACTCCAATGGGTCGGTCCGGGAGACGGTGGCCGGCGACCGCAACGCCATCGGCTACCTTTCACTGGGGCTGGTCGACAGCCGGGTCAAGGCCGTCTCGCTGGACGGTGTCCAGCCGACCCTGCAGACCGCCAGGAGCAAGCAATACCCGCTGGTCCGCCCGTTCCTCTTCTTGACCAAGGGCGATCCGCCGGAGGGAGTCAGGCGCTTCCTCGACTACGTCCTGGGCTCGGAAGGCCAGACCATCCTGCTGAAAGAGGGACTCGTCCCGGCCAACCCGGCCATCGGAGGTTAGCTTGTTGAAGGAACAGGTACTGACCAGGAAGCGCCGTCCGGGACTAAGCGAGAAGGGCGTCGAGCGGGTCCTCACGGCCATCGCCTTTTCGTCCATCGCCGTCTTGGCCCTGATCACGGTGTTCATCTTTGTCGGCGGCATCCCGGCCATCGCCAAGACCGGACTGTGGTCGTTCGTCTCCGGACACCGGTGGGCCCCATCGCGGCAGGCCTTCGGGATCTTTCCGATGATCGTCGGGTCGCTCTACGTCACCGTCGGCGCCCTGATCATCGGAGTGCCGCTGTCATTGGCCGGGGCGGTCTTCCTGTCCGAGGTGGCGCCGCCCAACGTCGCCCGGGTGGTCAAGCCGGCCATCGAGCTGTTGGCCGGGATCCCCTCGGTGATCTATGGGTTCATCGGGCTGGTCATCCTGGTGCCGCTGATCCGTGACCATCTCGGCGGCCCCGGGTTTTCCGTCCTGGCCTCGTCGATCGTCCTCGGGATCATGATCCTGCCGACGGTCATCAGCATCTCCTACGACTCCCTCAAGGCCGTGCCCGCTTACTACCGGGACGGCTCGACGGCTCTCGGGGCGACCAAGTGGCAGACCATCTACATGGTTCTCCTGCCGGCCGCCCGATCGGGCATCCTGGCCGGCGTCATCCTGGGGATGGGGCGGGCCATCGGCGAGACGATGGCCGTGATCATGGTCGCCGGCAACGCCACCCAGGTGCCCGGCTCGCTGTTGGCTCCGGTCCGGACCCTGACCAGCAACATCGCCCTGGAGATGGGCTACGCCGCCGGCTTACACCGGCAGGCCCTCTTCGGGACCGGGGTGATCCTCTTCGTGATCATCATGATCCTTTCGATCCTGGCCAGCCTGACGACGCCGGCTAAGGGCCGGGCGAGGCGGGGGGCAGCCCGATGAATCGCCCTGTCGTAGCCAACCGAACGGCCGTCGCCATCCTCTGGGGCAGCGCCGCCGTCACCCTCGGGATCCTCGTCTTCATCATCGGCTTCATCCTGGTCCGCGGACTGCCCGTCCTCTCCTGGCCGTTCATCAGCGAGTCACCGCGGGAGATGGGCCGGACCGGCGGGATCCTGCCGACCATCGTCGGGACGGCCGCCCTGACCATCCTGGCCGTGGCCGTCGCCACACCGCTGGGCGTGGGTACGGCCATCTACCTGACCGAGTACACCCGCCCCGGGCCGGCCACCAAGATCGTCCGCTTCGGGGCCGAGAGCCTGGCCGGGATTCCGTCGATCATCTTCGGGCTCTTCGGATTCATCTTTTTCGTCATCTACCTGGGGCTCGGTTGGTCGATCCTGTCCGGGGCGCTGACCCTGGCGGCGATGATCCTGCCAACGATCATCCGCACCTCGGAGGAGGCCATCAAGGCGGTCCCCGACTCTTACCGCGAGATCAGCTATGCCCTGGGCGGGACGAAGTGGCAAACGGTCACCCGGTCGGTCCTGCCATCGGCTCTGCCGGGCATCCTGACCGGGGTGATGCTCGGCATGGGGAGGAGCATCGGGGAGACGGCGGCCGTCATCTTCACCGCCGGCTCGTCGCTTCGCCTCCCGACCTCCCTTTTCGACCCGGTCCGGACGATGTCGGTCCACTTTTACATCCTTGCCCGCGAGGGCATCTCGATGCCCAACGCCTACGGTACCGCGGCCATCCTGGTCCTCTCGATCCTGGCCATCAACTTCGTGGCCTACTGGCTTCTGCAGCGGTTCATCGCCAGGCACTCATGACCCCTTAAGGAGCCACCATGCCCAGAGCGGGAGAACCCAAGCTTTCAGCGCGAGGACTGAGTTTCTTCTACGGCGACGTGCAGGCCCTGAAGGATGTCTCGCTCGACGTCGAGCCGAACGACCTCCTGACCATCATGGGCCCGACCGGGAGCGGGAAAACGACCCTCCTGCGGACCTTCAACCGGCTCAATGACACGGTCCCGGGGACCAAGCGGACCGGTCAGGTCGCCCTCGACGGCCTTGACGTCTACGGGGGCGGGGCCGACCCGGCCGAGGTCAGAAGGCGGGTGGGGATGGTCTTCGCCTTGCCCGTGCCCCTGCCCCTATCGATCTACGACAACGTGGCCTACGGGCCCCGCCTGCACGGAGTGTCCGGACGGGCCCGGCTCGACGAGATTGTCGAGAAGGGCCTCCGCGACGCGATCCTCTGGGATGAGGTTAAGGACCGCCTGGGCGACTCGGCCCTCCGCCTTTCCGGCGGCCAACAGCAGCGGCTGTCCATCGCCAGGGTCCTGGCCGTCGAACCGGAGGTCATCCTCCTCGACGAGCCGACCTCGGGCCTCGACCCCATCTCCACCCTGCGCATCGAGGAACTTCTCAAGCAGCTGCGGGATACCTACACCATCGTCCTGGTGACCCACAATCCGCAGCAGGCCGCCCGGGTGGGGGACCGCGTGGCTTTCTTCTACCTCGGCGAACTGGTCGAATTCGGGCCGAGTCAGAGGCTCTTCACGCGGCCGCGTGACCGGCGGACGGAGGACTACATCTCCGGCCGCTTCGGCTAGCCTGATCCACGGCGGCCGGGCCGCCCGACCACCCGACTAAGGAGGGTCGCGAGTCTTGCCAACCACCGAGCACGACGGGCTCAGCCCGAAGATCGCCGTCCGCCAGCTGAGCCTGTTCTATGGGCGGCACCACGCCCTGCACCAGGTGTCCCTGACTTTCTACGCCCATCGGATCACGGCCATCATCGGTCCGTCGGGCTGCGGCAAGTCGACCCTCCTGCGCTGCCTGAACCGGATGAATGACGCCCTCCCGGGGATCAGGATCGAGGGCGAGGTGCTCCTGGACGGGCACGACATCTACTCGCGCAAGCAAGACCTGATTAAGCTCAGGAAGACGGTGGGGATGGTCTTCCAGCGGCCCAACGTCTTTCCGCTGTCGGTCTTCGATAACGTAGCCTACGGCCCCAGGGTCCACGGGCTGAAGAACCGGGCCCGTTTGTCCGAAATAGTGGAAAGAAGCCTTGCCGCGGTGGGGCTGTGGGGCGAGCTGAGGGACCGCCTGGGCGCCCCGGCCCTCGATCTGTCCCTCGGCAACCGCCAGCTCCTATGCATCGCTCGTCTGGTCGCCGTCGAGCCGGAAGTCATCCTCCTCGACGAGCCGGCCTCCGCCCTGGACCCCATCTCCACGCTCAGGATCGAGGAACTCATGAAGGAGCTCCGGAAGGAATACACGATAGTCATCGTCACTCATAACATGCAGCAGGCCGCCCGCGCCTCCGACCGGACCGTCTTCATGCTGAGCGGGGACTTGGTCGAACACGGGGAGACCGATCAGATCTTCACCAACCCGCGCGACCAGCGGACCGAGCGTTATGTCACCGGGAAGCTATAAGAGACTGTCCAAGGGGGTAGTACTCGTGTCGGTCAGGGAAAGCTTCGATCGTGAGTTGCAGGTCCTCCAGAAAGACCTCCTGAAGATGGGGATGGTCGCCGAGGACATGGTCCATAAGTCCCTGCAGGCCCTGGCCAATCGGGACGTGGCCTTGGCCGACGCGGTGATGAGCATGGACGATGAGGTCGACCGGTTGAACCTGGAGATCGAGTCCAAGTGCCTGCGGCTGATCGCCCTCCAGCAGCCGATGGCCAAGGACCTCCGGACCATCGCCGCGGCGATGAAGATCATCACCGACGTCGAACGGGTCGGCGACTACGCCGTGGACATCGCCAAAGAGGCCGTCAAGCTGGCCGACAGGCCGTTGTTCAAACCCCTCATCGACATCCCGAAAATGGCCGAGCTGGTGCAGAAGATGCTTCGCGAGAGCCTCGAGGGGTTCGTCACCCGAGACCTCAACCTGATTCACCAGATGATCAGGGACGACGACGGGGTGGACCACCTCTTCAAGAGTCTCTTCGAGGAACTCATCCAGTTCATGGAGAGGGACTCGAGCCTGGTCTTCCAGGCCGTCCACCTGCTCATGATCACGCGGTGTCTGGAGCGGATCGCCGACCACATCACCAACATGGGCGAGAGGGTCATCTACATGGAGACGGGGGAGATCAAGGAGCTGCACGCTTGACCACAGCGGCCATCGCCGGCCGATGAACCTAGGCTAAGCAGTTGGGCCCATGGACCCGGCGGCGCCACGGCGCCGACCGGGTCCATATCCTGTTACCATAACGCAGGCCGGAAACTGGTCGAAAATGCCTGCACAAGTAGGGTTTCGCCGCTATCCCTGCCAAAAGATTCATGGTATGCCACCGTCGGGCGGGGTGAACCATAGCCTTAGAACGAAAGGAAAGTGAGGTGACGACTAATGGGTACTGGTTCCAGGAGTAACAAAGCCCTCGTGCAGCAGGCTCGGCCGGCCCTCGACAACTTCAAGTATCAGGTGGCCAGCCAGATCGGGGTCAATCCGCCGCAGGACGGATACTGGGGCGACCTTCCGGCCCGTCAGTGCGGCGCGGTAGGCGGCCACATGGTCCGGAACATGATCCAGTTGGCTGAGCAAAGCCTGGCTGGCGGCACTGGAGGAGGCATCTTCGCCGGTGGCGCTGGTGGCGCCGGTGGCGCAGGCGGCACGGTAGGCGGCACCGTCCGCGGCACGACCGCCGGCGGAACGACTGGTGGGACGACCACTCGGCGGTAAGCAACCGTCCGTAACCGCTTCAGCAAGGAAACAGGAGAGCAGAGACTGCTCTCCTTTGTTTCATAGGGCGGCGGTCAGGCGAACCGTCCCGGGCGGCGACAGGGGCCCGGATGGGCGGTCGATCAGGCGGACGACTTGTCGGGGAGTGGGGGTGACTTGACCACCGCGGTCGGGAGAGGTTATGATTTCGACGAAGCCATCTGGGTGATGCCCCGCACCGGCCGGACTTGTGCCTCCGGAGGGAAGGGTTGCCTTGCGTCGAGCCAACCTCGAGGAACTGGGCCGGACGGTGGCCGGGCTCTCGGGCCAGGTCCAGCGGCTCACCGAAGCCATGACCGCGCGGCGTCTGCCCCCGGGCGACGCCCTTCTGGCCGCCTTCCGCCTGGAGCGCGCGACCCTGACTCTGGCCAGGCGCCTGCGGGCCGTCCCCGACCCGGGCGACCCGGCCGCCGCCCGCCTGCTGGCCGCGGCTGAGGAAACGTCGGCCCTGCTGACCGAGGCGGTCAGGAGAGTCAGGGCGGAAGTCGCGGCTGGGGCAGGCGCGGGGGCCGCCGCTGGGCCCGCGCCGGTCGCGCCCGTTAAGGACGGCCCGGAGCGGGGATAATAAGCCTCGTCACAAGACTACCCGGACGGCCGTCCGGGGCGACGAGGAGGGACCGATGGCATGGCCCGCAGGCGAAAACCAATGGTTGAGGGGTCGCAGGGATTCCTCGACGACCTCCGCCAGGCGACTCTGAGGGAACTGGGCCGACCGATTCCCGAGGCCAGACGGCGTTACCGGTCGGTCGACGGGACGGCGGTGAACCGGATGCGCGAAGCCGCCGACCGGGTGGTCGAGCGTCACCGCCGGCCTAAGTCCGGAGAATAGACGGGGAGCAGAGCTTTTCGGCGCTGCTCCCCGTTTCTTCTTCGAGGCTTCTTGGCGAGGCGGCGGTGGTTCGGAACCCACCGGCCTTGCCGGGATTAGGTGGTCGGGGCGGGCAGGCCTTTGACTGAGATCAGCCCGGTGTTGGCGTCCATGGCATGGCAGGAGTTGCAGTAACCATGGAGCTTGGGCCCAAAGTTCTGGGAGTTGAGATGGGCCTTGTGCAGGAACGTCCGGAAGGGCTTGGCCCCGCTCTTCCCCGCTCCGCCGTGGCACACGACACAGTCCTTGACCGTGGCCGTCGCGCTCACGGCCGGGTGACTGGGGTTGGCCTTCTTGGCCTCCGCGGCCAGGGTGTAGTCTTTGTCGGCCTCTTTTTTGTGGCAGTCTGAACAGCCGTTGGGGGCGACGTCCGGGGGCGGAATCTGGACAACCGGTTTCTCGACCACCTTTTCCTGAGGCGCGGCCTGCTTGCAGGCACCGGCGAGGAGCGCCAGGGCGGCCAGGCACACGAACAACAGGATCAGGCGACGAAGGTCTCGTTTCTTCATCGGCCTCCTCCTTCGCAATGGGTGGTTTGGCAGCGCGTCACGTCTAGTATGGCCCTGACAAGGCGGATTATGACGGACGGACTCGCGCCGCGGGCGGCTTCCGGGACAGGCCGGGCTCGCTGGCTTTTGCCCCGCAGGCCTTTGTGTTATAATCTTTCTAGCCATTGGGGGCTCGCCGACACGGGGCCCCTAGTTTTCGGTCAAGGGGGCTATCAATGGCCCGTTTGTTGGACATCAGGACGCTCGCGCTGACCATCCCCGGCCTGCTCATCGCGTTCAGTTTCCACGAGTACGCCCACGCCCGTGCGGCGACGGCCCTGGGCGACGATACGCCTCGTTTGGCCGGGCGTTTGACCCTCGACCCGATGGCCCATCTGGACCCCATCGGCATTCTGCTGTTGCTGGTGGCCGGGTTCGGCTGGGCCAAGCCGGTACCAATCAATCCCTTGCGCCTGCGCGGGAACATGCGCCGGAGTTCGATGCTGGTGGCCCTGGCCGGCCCGGCGACCAATCTCGTCCTGGCCTTCGTCTTCTATCTTCTGACCGGGATCGTCATCCGGGTCGCCCCGAACCTGTCTCCGAACGTCCATGACCTATTGGTCCTGGCTGCGGGACTCAACGTGGCCCTGGCCGTCTTCAACCTCCTCCCGATCCCGCCCCTCGACGGCTCCTGGGTCCTGCGGGCCCTCCTCCCCTGGGAGGCGGCCCGCCGCTATGATGAACTGCAGCGGATGGGGCCGGTCCTGCTGCTGATCCTGGTGGCCACCGGGGGCGTTTCGCTGATCCTGTCGCCCGCGGTGTCCTTTGTCAACAGTCTGATCGCTACGGCCGCCTTCGCCATCGCCTGGCTCTAAAGGTGGGAGCCGACGCCGCGCGGCCCCGGCGACCCCGAAAGGATTGGTGACCTTGGCCAAACCGAGAATCATGAGCGGCATGCGCCCGACCGGCAAGCTCCACCTGGGGAACTACCTCGGGGCCCTGGAGAACTGGGTCAGGCTTCAGGACGACTATGACTGCTTCTTCTGCATCGTCGACTGGCACGCCCTGACCACGGGCTACGAGGACACCTCGGCGATTCGGGACAACGTCAGAGAGATGGCCGTGGATTGGCTGACGGCCGGGTTGGACCCGGAGAGGAGCACGTTCTACGTGCAATCGCGGGTCAAGGAGATCGCCGAACTACACCTCCTTCTGTCGATGGTGACCCCAGTCTCGTGGCTGGAGCGCGTCCCGAGCTATAAGGACCAGCTGCAGCAGCTGGCCCAGAAGGACATCAACACTTACGGATTCCTCGGCTACCCGCTCCTGCAGACGGCCGACATCGTCGTCTTCAAGGGCAATTTCGTCCCGGTCGGTGAGGATCAGCTGCCCCATTTAGAGCTGGCCAGGGAGGTCGTCCGCCGCTTCAACAACTTCTACGGCCAGATCTTCCCCGAGCCGCAGGCCAAGTTGAACCAGGTGACCATGCTCCCCGGCATCGACGGGCGGAAGATGAGCAAGAGCTACGGCAACGACATCCTGATGTCGGCCTCGAACCAGGAGATCAAGGCTCGGGTCGACCAGATGGTCACCGACCCAGCCCGGATCCACAAGAGCGATCCGGGACACCCCGATGTCTGCACGGTCTACCGCTTTCACAAGGCCTTAAGCCCCGGGGAAGGGCCGCAGATCGAGGTCGACTGCAAAGCGGGAAGGATCGGCTGCGTACAATGTAAGCGGAACCTGTCGAGCCGGTTGCAGGCGGTGATGACCCCGCTCCAGGAACGCCGGCGGGCCTTCACAGAGGTGCCGGGGCGGGTCGACGAGATCCTCGAAGCCGGCTCAAGCCGGGCCCGGGCCGTCGCCGAGAGGACGCTGGCCGAGGTCCGCGAGGCGATGGGGATCTGAGCGGCCGGTCCAGACGGCCCCGGGCGGAAAGAACCGACCGATCATCAGGGGCGGCCGGAAGCGGAGGAGGGCGGGTGGCCAGTGTTCGGCAGGGCCGATAGCGAGCCGCAGTACCAGCTGAAGCTACCCGTCTTCGAGGGGCCTTTGGACCTCCTTCTGCACTTGATCCAGAAGCAGGAGCTGAACATCTACGACATCCCCATCGCCGCCGTCACCGAGCAGTATGTGGCCTATCTGGCGACCATGCGGGAGCTGGATCTGGAGATCGCCAGCGAGTTCCTGGTCATGGCGGCCACCCTCTTGGCGCTCAAGGCCCGCCAACTGCTGCCGAAGCCGGAGAAGGCCGAACCGCTTGACGGCGAGGAGGAAGAGATCGACCCGCGCCAGGCCTTGGTGGACAGCCTCATCGAGTACCGGCGCTACAAGGAGGTCGCGGCGGCCCTCAGGGGGATGGAAGAGACTCAGGCCCTTCGGTTCTGGCGTCCGCCCGAGGAGGCCCAACCCGTGCCCCCCGGGCTCTCGCCGGAGGTGACCCTGGCCGACCTGGTGGCCGCCCTTCGTCAAGTGGCGGAGAGCCTGTCGCCGGAGGAACCGGCCCTGATCAAACGGGACGAGATCACCCTGCGCGATAAGATGAGGCAGCTCCTCCGGCGGTTGTCGCTGAGCCGGAAGGGGCTGAACTTCGGCCAAATCACCGGATCAAACCCGTCGCGGCTGAACGTGGTCGTCTCCTTCCTGGCCGTGCTCGAGTTGATCCGCCAACGGCGGGTCGTGGTCCAGCAACCGATGCCCTTCGGAGAGATGATCGTCTACTATCGGCCCCCGGACGCCCATGAGGCGGCGGTGGCGGGCGAGGTGTCATCGTGATCGAGCCGAATGTGAACGGCAAGGCCGCCCTCGAGGCTGTTCTCCTATCCGCCCCGGCGCCGGCCCGGTTGGCCGACTTGGCCGAGGCGCTGGAGGCCAAACCCGAGGAAGTCTCGATCCTCCTGGCCGAGTTGGCCGCCGAGTACGACCGAGACGGGCGCGGGTTCGCGGTTCAGGCCGTGGCCGGCGGATACCGTCTGGTGTCCAGACCGGCCTATGCCGGTTACGTCGTCCGCTATCTGAAACCCCAAGTCCTGCCCGGGCTGACCCCGGCGGCCCTGGAGACCCTGGCCATCGTGGCCTACCGGCAGCCGGTGACCAAAGTCGAGATCGAGGCCATCCGCGGCGTCCGCGTGGACAAACCCCTCAACACCCTCCTCGAGCGGGGAGTGATCAGGGAGCTCGGGCGCAAGGAGGGGATCGGACGCCCAATCCTCTATGGGACGACGTCGCTCTTCTTGGAGCATTTCGGACTGGGCAGCCTGGCCGATCTACCCGGGCTCGAAGAAGGCTCGGCCGAGCGGGCGGCGGTCGAAGCGGCGGCCTCGGCCCAGGGGGAGCCGGCCGAATCGCCGACCGACGCGGCACCATCGCCGGATGAGGCGGGGACTGGCCGGGACGTCTGAAGCCGTCGGATGATTCAAAGACCCGCCGGTCGGGTAGATTAGGGCCGCGGGAAACGGGGTGGGACCATCGCTTTCTTGGTCTGGGCCGCCGTCATCCTGGCGGCTCTTTTGCTTTTGCTCCGGCAGAACCTCGAAGTCAGGGTCCTCTACCGGGGACAAGGAGGCCACCAAGGTCTCGAGGTGACGGTGTCGGCCTTCGGCGGGCGGGCGCTCTATCAGTCGGCCCACCCAGTCAAGGCAGCCACACGGGGAGCGGCCGGCGCCGTCACCGGCGCGGCCGAATCGTGGTTCGATGTCCCTCATGCCCTGCGTCGGTGGGCCGAACAGATCACCAGGGCCGAGGCGGCCGTGTCTGACTACCAGGTCGTTGTCGACTACCTCCGGCGGAGGGTCGTCGCCAGGCGGATCGCCGCCGAGGTGACGGTCGGCACCGGCGAGGTCTTCTGGACCGGGGTGGCCACTGGTGCTGCCTGGGCGACCCTGGGTATCATCGGTTCGCGACTGCGCCGGATCGTCCCGGTGGGCCCGGCCCAGCCGGCGTTCAAGGTCGTGCCAAGCTATGAGCGACGGGCCTTTGAAGCCAGCCTGGACTGCATATTCACCGTCCGGACCGGCCATATTATTGGAGCCGTGGTGCGCGTTTGGCAAGCCGGAAGAAGGCGGCGCCTCACCCGGGTTAGGAGTGGATGAGTGGTGGCGGAACATCCCATCCAGGGCCTGATGCGAACGGCCATGGAGAGTATCAAGGAAATGGTCGACGTCAACACGATCGTCGGTGATCCCGTCCAGACCCAGGACGGACAGGTGATCGTCCCGGTCAGCCGGGTGGCCTTCGGTTTTGCCGCCGGCGGCGGGGACATGGCCGGCGGCGCCGGTCAGAGTCAGGGTCAGGGAGGCGGCGAAGAGGGCGATGAGTCGGGCGGCGGCGGCGAGGGCGGCGGACAGGGCCGGAACCCCTTCGCCGGCGGAAGTGGGGCCGGCGTTTCGATCCAGCCCATGGGCTTCCTGGTGGTCAGCAACCGGAACGTGCGGATGCTCTCCGTCGACGGCCGGGCGGTCTTCGACCGGCTGATCGATGTCGCCCCGCAGATGATCGGGGAATTGCGCGGTCTCTTCGGGGGAGCCGGGGACGGCCAGGGGCCGGCGATGGAAGCGGGGGGCGTCGAGGGCCGGCCGGTCGGAGAGGCCGCCGAGCCAACCAAGCGACGACAGGCCCGGGATTACCGGCTCTGAGGAACCTGCCACCGAACGTGAGAATCATCGATTTGTCTCGGCGCCGGATGGCCGCTGGCCGTCCGGCGCCTTACGCGGGGGGATGGAGAACGGCCGGCCGCCGGCGCCGCCTGGCCGTCATCGGGCCGGTCATCCTGCTCATCGCGGTGGTGGCCACGGTCCTCGCGGCCCCCTCGGCGGTTGATCAGCCTGGATGGGGCCGCGCCGCCGCCCTGCGGGCCGACCCAGTCATCCAGACCGTCCGGGAGGCCGCGGCCGAGCCGGAGGTCGGGGCTGCTTCGGCGGTCCTGATGGGGGCCGACAGTCGGCGGATCCTGTGGGAGAGGGACGGCGCGGCCCGCCGAGCCCCGGCCAGCACGACGAAGATCATGACCGCTCTAGTCGTTGCCGGGCTCGCCCAACCCGACCAGGAAGTGACGGCCTCAAGGCGGGCCGCGGCCACCCCTGGTTCGAGCATCTGGCTTGGGGAAGGGGAGACCCTGGACGTCGGGGACCTCCTCTATGGGCTCTTGTTGACCTCCGGCAACGACGCCGCGGTGGCCCTGGCCGAGCATGTGGCTGGGAGCGTCGAGGGGTTCGCGGTGCTGATGAACGCCAAGGCCCGGGAAATCGGGGCGGAGGAGACCAACTTCCGAAACCCGCACGGGCTTGACGAGCCGGGCCACTACACAACCGCCCGCGACCTGGCCCTGATCACCGCCGCGGCCCTCGAAGACCCGCTGCTGGCCAAGGTCGTCGCCACCAAGAAGGTCGAGATCGCCTGGCCGGGCCACAATGCCGAGCGGGTGCTGCGCAACAAGAACCGTCTACTGTGGGAGTACGACGGGGCCGATGGAGTCAAGACGGGCTTCACCGACTCGGCCGGGAAATGCCTCGTGGCCTCGGCGACTCGGAATGGGCTACAGCTCGTCGCGGTGGTCATGGGCAGCCCGGGCATCTGGGCCGACAGCCGGGCGCTCCTCGACTTCGGCTTTGCCACCTTCTCCCCGAAGGTGGTGGTCAGGCGCGGCGAGATCTTCCGGACCGCCCGAGTGGCCGGGGGGGATCGCGAGAGGCTGGCCCTGGCGGCCTCCGCCGACCTGGTCGTCCCGGTCCGGCGGGGCGAGGAAGGTGGGGTCGAGGTGGTCCAAGAAGGCGGCCTGCAGCTACGGGCGCCGATCAAGGCGGGCAGTCTTTGTGGGCGAGTCAGGGCGCTGGTGGACGGGGAGGAGGTCGGTTCGGTGATCTTGCTGGCCGCCGACGACGTCCGGGCCCAGACCGTCTACCGGTCCTTTTGGGGCAAGCTGTGGAGCCTCTTCCGAATGATGGTCAGGAACATCACCGCCGCGGCCCACCGGCGGTAGGCGCGGAAGTAGACCGCCGCGCCACAACGGGCGTCGGCGATGGGCATCCTAGGTTCGAGGGGGTTGACCATGAGAACGCTGT
>DASXUT010000046.1 GCA_036504675.1 Bacillota bacterium
CATTGGCCAAATGGAGGCCACCCTCAAGCATGTCGTCGGAACCGAGGCGGAACATCAGGACCCGGTCCATACCCACCCGGCGCCGGACCTCCCTGACCACTTCCAAGGGCAGGCGCAGACGATTGGCCGGGCTCCCGCCGAACCCGTCCTCGCGGCGGTTGGTGTAGGGCGAGAGGAACTCGTTCAAGAGATAACCATGGGCTCCATGGATCTCGATAAGGTCGAACCCGGCCTCGACGGCCCGCCGGGCGGCCTGGCCGAAGGCCCTGACGATATCGGGAAGTTCCTCCGCGGGGAAGGGCTCCGGCACCTCCTTGTCGCCGGGGACGACGACGTTCGACGGACCGCGCGGCGTCCGGCCGGCGACCCCGGAGGTCGTCCGGCTGCCGGAGTGGGTGATTTGGATCCCCACCAGCGAACCGGCCCGCTTGACGGCCTCGGCCAGGCGGCTTAGGCCCGGGATGAGGGCATCGTCGTAGATTCCCAGCTGGCGTTCCCCGGCCCGGCCGTCCGGGCGAACGTAGGAGTGCTCGACCATGATCACCGCGACGTCCCGGCCGGCCCTGGCCGTGTAGTGGTCGACGTGGCGGTCGGTGACGCTGCCGTCGGGAGGGGCCATGTTGTTGGCCATCGGCGGCATGACGATGCGGGTCTGGAAGGTCAATCCCTTGACCGTCAACGGGGTGAACAACCCGGCCACTTCACCGTCTCCCTTCATGGAAACTGAGGCCTTGATCGTCGAGGGTTGTCAGCCGAAGTCTGGAAAAAGGCCCTTGGTCTGCAGGTTATCTTACCCTGTCGGAGAGAAGTGCACCCGACGACGGCGGACGCTGAGGAGGCCTCACCTCTTGACCAGCCAAGACCGGAACCCGGCTACGGACGGTCGTCCCCTCAATCAGGCTCACCTCTCGGTCCTCCACGGGATGATCGGCGGCGGCAATCGCCGCTGGACGGCGGCTCTCCTGCGGGACTACGCCCCCATCAAGGACCTGGCCGAGCTGACCTCGGTCCTCGAGGGCTTGGTCGCTCTGGGCCTGGTCGACAAGGTGTCCAACGGTCTCTACGCCCTGACCGATGCCGGCCGTCGAGAGCTCGGCCGGGAATACGGCTACTAGCCGGAGGCCAGGTGTGGACGAGACTGGAAGGGGACGACGCCCGCGGGCGCCGTCCCCTTCCAGTCGGACTCAGCCGCCGTCAGGAAACCCGCCCCAAGAAACCCGTTCGATGATGGTCGCCGTGCCCAGGCCCAGGCCGATGCACATGGTCACCAACCCGTAGCGGGCCCGGCGCCGTTCCAGTTCGTAGGCCGTGGTCATGATCAGCCGCGCCCCGCTGGCCCCCAGAGGATGCCCCAGGGCGATGGCCCCGCCGTTGACATTGAGTCTGGCCGGGTCGGCCTTGGTCTCGGCCAGCCAGGCCAGGGGCACCGAAGCGAAGGCCTCGTTCACTTCGAAGAGGTCGATGTCCTGGAGCTTCAGACCCGCCTTCTTGAGGACCTTCGGGGTGGCCGTCAGCGGGCCGGTCAACATGATCGTCGGGTCGACCCCGACCACGGCCGTGGCCACGATCCGAGCGATCGGCGTCAGGCCGAGTTCCGCGGCCTTCTTCTCCGAAGCCAGCAGAACCATGGCCGCGCCGTCGGAAATCTGGCTCGCGTTGGCCGCCGTCACCTTACCGTCGGTCTTGAAGGAAGGCTGCAGGGCGGCCATCTTCTCCATCGAGGTCTCCCGCCTGATCCCCTCGTCTTTGGCCACGGTGACCGGTCGGCCCTCGAAGGTCGTCTCGACCGGCATGGTTTCCCGGTCCAGCCGACCGGCGTCCTGGGCCGCCGCCGCCTTGCGGTGACTTTCCAGGGAGAAGCGGTCGAGGTCCTCCCGGCTCAGGTTCCACTTGTCGGCGATCATCTCGGCCGAGATCCCTTGCGGGACCATCAGATACTTGTCCGTCAAGCGCTGGCTGAAGTCGCCCCCGTCCGAGCCCATCCCCACTCGGCTCATCGCCTCGATGCCGCCGGCGATGACCAGGTCCATCTGGCCGGCCATGATCGCCTGGGCCCCGAAATGGACGGCCTGCTGACTCGAGCCGCACATCCGGTTGACCTGGACCCCCGGGACCTCCACCGGGAACCCGGCGATCAGCAGGGCCACCCGGGCGACGTTGAATCCCTGTTCGCCAAGGGGCGTCACGCAGCCGAGGATGACGTCCTCGACCTGGGCCGGGTCGATCCCGGAGCGGGTGACCAGGCCGCGCAGGTTGGCCGCCGCCAGCTCATCGGCGCGGGTCTGCGACAGCGAACCCCGCCGCCGGCCGAAGGGTGTCCTGACGGCGTCGACCACGTAAGTATCAACCACGGGCACCAGTCCTCCCTTTGACTCTAGAAGGTGAAGAGCTCGATGCCTCCTGAGACGTTGAGGGCGACGCCGGTGATGTATCTTGCTTCTTCAGTGGCCAGGAAAACGATGGCGTGAGCGACGTCGTCCGGCTCGCCGGGCCGGCGGAAGGCCGTCCGGGCGATCATCCGCTCCCGGGCCTTCGGGTTGGTGAAGTTGAAGGCCTCCGTGGCGATGATTCCCGGGACGACCACGTTGGCGTTGATGTTGTGCTTCGCCCCTTCCAGGGCCAACGTCTTGGTGAGGCCGATGACCCCGGCCTTGGTCGAGGAGTAGCTGGCTTGCCCGAACCCACCCAGGGTCCCCGCCACCGAGGCCAGGTTAATGATTCGGCCCCAGTTCTGTTCCTTCATGATCGGCCAGACAGCCTTGCAGCAGTTGAAGGTACCGGTCAGGTTGACCCTCAGGTCCCGCTCCCAGAACTCGCCGCTCTGGCTCTCGATCTGCCCGATGTGATCCAGCGTGGCGGCGTTGTTGACAAGGATGTGAAGGCCGCCCATCTCGGCCTTGACGCGGTCGAAGACCTCCCTGATCTGGACCGGATCGGTGACATCCAGCTTCATCGCGAAGGAACGGCGGCCCATCTCCCGGATGGCCGCCGAGGTCTTCTCGGCGTAGACCACGTTTCCTGACCGCATCATCTGAGCCAGGGGTCCGTATCGGTCGGCCTCCGGACTCTGGTCGCTCTCGATGAGGATATCGGTGATGACCACGTCGGCCCCGGCCTTGGCCAAAGCCAAGGCATCCGCCCGCCCGAGCCCGCGCGATCCCCCGGTGACCAGGGCCACCTTACCAGCGAGGGAAAACACGCTCATCCCTCCAGTATAGAGCCCTCCGGCCGGCCCCCGCCGGGGCCGGCCGGAAGGCGTTCCTTAGCCGAAGACCTTGGTCAACCGATAAGCGTCTGCAGTTTCATCGCCAAGGCCATGTCGCCGGCGATCCGCAACCGGCCGCTCATGAAGGCGGCCGTCCCGTTGAGCTTGCCGGCGGCCATGTCCTTGAAGTCGGCCACGCTCATCGTCACCGTGCAGTTGGCCTTGTCCGGCGTGCCCTCGCTGATGACGCCCTTGCTATCGGCGATCTTCACCTGCCAGGTCCCGCCGTCCTCACCGCTCAGGACGAATTGGTAGATCGCATTCAGGCCGGCCAGCCGGCCGGAGTTCTGAGCCATCTTGACGCCGATCTCGGCGAAGACTTCCTTGGTGGTAACCATCTTCTCTTCTCCCCTCCCGATGCTCTGTTCTTCTGGGAAGGACCGGGCCATGACAACAAATCACCGGCGCCGAGGCCGTGAGACTTTCACCCCCTAAGAACTCGCTTGAAGCCGACCGTCGGTCCGTCTTCCCGCCTGACCACCCGGCCCTCGTCCTCGAGGACCTCCAGGTGTCCGAAAACCTCCGACAGCCCCAGGAAGAGGGCGGCCGCCGGCAGGTCCGGGAAGAGCTTCCGGCAGACCTCGAAGGGCGTGTTCTCCCGCTCGCCCATCTCGGTCAGGATGGTGTCCTTGCGGACTTCGTGGAAGGCCAGCCGCGACCGGATCAAGCCCTGGTGATCGGTGATCTCCTGGCCGTGGCCGGGAAGGATGACCGAGAATTCCATCGCCGCCAGGCGGCGCAGGGTCCCCAGGTAGGTCGCCAGGCTGTGATAGCCGCCGTTACCTTGGCCGTTCTCTTCGATCAGGGCGTTGGACGAGATCTCCTTGAGGAGGGTGTCGCCGCTGATCAGCAGGCCGTCCTGCGGGCGGTGGAGACAGATCGCCGCGCGGGCATGCCCGGGGGTGTAAAGGACGGCGAAGTCCCCGGCTCCGGTGCGGATGATCTCCCCCTCGTCGACGTACCGGGCGATCCGGGCACCGGTGCCGAACTTGGAGGCCCAACGGCTGGCCCGCCCGGCCACCGCCCTGACCTCCGGCGGCACGCCCATCCTCAGCATCAACGGGGTGAAGTCGGCCGCCCGGTTCCGCCAATACTCCTCGTAGTCCTCGAAGTAGTCGCGGGTCAGGCGGTGGGCGACGATCCCCGCCCCGCCGGCCCCGGCCACCCTGGCCGCCTGGCCGCAGTGGTCCTGGTGCGGGTGAGTGATGACCACCTGTTCGACCTGGTCGAGTCGATGGCCCCGCTCTTCCACGGCCTCGCCCAGGGTCCGCCAGGCTTCATCGGTCAAGGGCCCGGCCTCGATCAGGGTCACTGGCTTTCCCGGGATCAGGTAGACATTGACGGGCCCGACCGGAAAGGGCGTCGGCACGGGGATCCTGACGATCCCGAGGTTCATTTCGTCGGAAGTCGGCAAAGTCGATCCTCCATGGTCCTCTTAGTGGTCCAAGCTTCTTCCCCTGTCAACCCCGCTTCAGCCCTTCGTAGAAGAAGCTCCAGACGAGGTCGGAAATCTCCCGGTGGTCGAGGCGGCCCTCCGGGTCAAACCACCGATAGGTCCAGTTGCAGGCGCCGATGATGGTCAGGGCGGCCATCTTCGTGTCGAGGGGCCGGAAGTCCCCGGAGTCGACCCCGTCCCGGATGATCTGCTCAAAGAGGAGACGGTAACGCTTGCCGCCCTCTTCCTCCGCCGTCTTCTGCTCCGCGGCCAGGGCGGCCTGGCTGTCGCGCAGGAAGATGGTCAACATGCCGAGGTTTTCGGCGATGATCCGGATGTGCGCCTGGACCGCCTCGCGAAGGCGGTCCCGGGCCGGGCGGTCGGACTCGACGATCCCCTGCAGTTCCTCGATGTAGCGGGCGAGCGACCTGGTGACGATCTGTCCGAGAAGGTCCTCCTTGCTCGTGATGTAGTGATAGAGGCTGCCCTTCTGCAGACCAACGGCGTCGGCCAGATCCTGCATCGATGCGGCGTGGTAGCCCTTCTCCTGGAACAACCGGATGGCGGCGGACAGGATCTCCTCGGACTTGCCGGGATTCATCGGCTTTCCCCCCCGGTCGTTCAGGTGCGGATCACTCCGGCCTGGGCCCACGCCCGGATGTTCGCTGCGGAAATCCCCAAATCCTGCAGGATAGCGGCGGTATCCCGGCCTAGGGCCGGGGCCGGCCTCGGACCGAGGACGGGTCCGGCCGGATCACTCCCTCCCCTCACCGCCACGGGAAAGCCGTCGTCCGGAGGTCGTCCGGCGGCCATCGGCCCGCCGACGGCCTCGGCCAGAGGCACCACCGGGGTCAGACAGCAGTCGTGAAGGGCGGCGAAGCCCTCCCACTCGGTCCGGGTGCGGGCGGCAAAGACCGCGGCCACCTCGGCCGTCATGGCCCGCTGCTGGGCGGACGGGCCGAACTGACGGTCGACCCAGGCCGGACGCTCCACTCCGGCACAGAAGGCCGCCCAGAACTTCGGCTCCAGGGCGCCGAGAGCCATGGTCCCCCCGTCGGCCGTCGAGTAGACATTGTAACAAGCCAGGTTCCCGGCCAGGGGCAGGCCGTCGGGTCCCGGGTAGCGGCCGCTGCCCGCGCCTTCGGCCCGCTGGAGGACCCCGATGATCCTCAAGCCGTCGAGCATGGCGACGTCGAGATGGCAACCTCGCCCGGTCCGGCCGCGGGCCACCAGGGCCCCCAGGACGGCGACCACGGCCAAGAGCCCGCCGCCGGCCACGTCGGCCAGCTGGATGGGAGGAGGCAAGGTGCGGCCGGCCCCATCGGTCAGATAGGCCAGGAGCCCGGAGAGGCCGAGGATGTTCAGGTCGTGGGCCGCCGTCTGACGCGGCCCCGGGCCCTGTCCGAAAGCGGTCAGCGAGCAGTAGATCAACCCGGGGTTGGCCCCCGCCAGCTCGTCGAAGCCGAGGCCCAGACGGTTCATGACCCCCGGCCGGAAGCCCTCCAGAAGGACGTCGGCCCGCCAGGCCAGGGCCATCAGAACCTCCCGCCCCCTCGGGTCCTTAAGGTCCACGGCCAGGCTGCGCTGGCTTCGGTGGAGGTGCTCAAAGTAGAGGTTGCCCCGGGGGCCCAGAGGCGGCATCCCGCGAAGATAGTCGCCGGTCGTCGGCTCCTCGACCTTGACCACGTCGGCTCCCATTGAAGTCAGCAGCCACGAAGCCACTCCGCCCGGCAAGAGGCGGGTCAGGTCGAGGACCCTCAGGCCATCGAGGAAAGACGAGGCCCCCCGCGCCGACCCCACCCCTTCCACCGCCCCCGCCCCCTTCTACAGACCCAACTCATTGCTGATCACCTCGAGCATGACCTCGTCGGTCCCGGCGGCGATCCGCCAGGCCCTGGCGTCCCGCCAGATCCGCTGAACCTCGCTCTCCATCATGTAGCCCATCCCGCCGTGCAACTGCAAGGCGAAATCGGCCGCGGCGAAGGCCGTCCGGGCGGCGAAGAGCTTGCACATGGAGATCTCCTTGACCGGGTACTCGCCCTTCTGGACCCGCCACGCCGTCGCGTAGACCAACTGCCTGGCGGCCTCCAGGGCGGTGGCGTGCTCGGCCAGGTGATGACGGTTGGCCTGAAACTTGCCGACCGGCCGCCCGAACTGGATCCGCTCGCCGCCATACTTGATGGCCAGGTCGAGGGCCCGCTGCCCGCCGGCGACCGAGCCGGCCGCCCCGATCAGCCGCTCCCCCTGCAGTTCCCACATGATGTGGTAGAAGCCCTGATTGACCTGCCCCAGCAGGTTCTCGGCCGGTACCCGACAGTCTTCAAAGACCAGTTCGGCCGTGTCCGAGCTGTGTAATCCGACCTTTTCCAAGCGTCGGGCGACGGCGAAGCCGGGGGTCCCCTTCTCGACGATGAAGAGGGACAGCCCGGCCCATTGTTGTTCCTTGTCCGTGCGGGCTACGACCACGACAAAGTCGGCCCGGCAACCATTGGTGATGAAGCGTTTTGAACCATTCAGGACGTAGCTATCGCCGTCCCTGACGGCCGACATCCGGATGGCCGCCACGTCCGACCCGGCTTCGGGTTCGGTGATGGCCAGGGCGCTGACCTTCTCCCCCTTTATCGCCGGGCCGAGGAAGCGCCGCTTCTGTTCATCGGTCCCGAACTTGTGGATCGGCGGAGTGGCCATCTCCGTGTGGACCTCGACGGCCGTGGCCAGGCCGCCGGAGCGGCAGCCGGCCAACTCCTCGGCGAGGACGATCGCCGTGTAGTAGTCCCCGCCCTGACCGCCATACTCTTCGGGGTAGCGAAGGCCGAGGAACCCTTGAGCCCCCAGCCTCCTGAAGACCTCTTCGGGGAACCCCCCGGCCTCTTCCCACTCGTCGGCATGCGGAGCCAGCTCCCGTTCGACGAACCGCCGGACCGACCGCCGCAATTGCTCATGCTCGTCGCCAAAGATGAAATGCCCCACCCACCAGCCCTCCCCAAGAAGAATCAAGCTCATCACGGATGCCGGATCGGGGTACGCGGCGTCGGGCGCTCGGCCTCTACCAAACGTTCGGTAGATTTAAGAAAATTATAGCAACCGTTGCATGGACCCGTCAACCGGATTGTCGGCCCAGGGAGAGTAGACTCCTTGTCTTGGGCCTCCGACACTGGTCGCCCCGTTGTCGCATTTCGTTGGACGAAAGTCACTCCCCCACCGTAGGAACCGCCCCCTCCCTGAAGAAAGGCCAATATCGGATGGGATTTCTTGGAACCGCCGGCCCCCCGCCTCGGCCACTCAACGCCGCCGGCGCCGCCCGTGAGGAGGTGAGCGCGGTCCGGGTCGGACGCCCTCCCGCAGTGTCCGTACCAACGGGACCGGAGGACGCGACAACTCCACGGAGGTGAATTAGCCAATGAGCATCCGAACCAAGCGGAAGGGGCTCGTCGCCGTCGTCTTCGCGCTGGTCCTCGTCCTTGGCCAGCCGGCGCTGGCCCAGGCGGCCGTTCCGACCCCCGAAAGCGTGCTTGGTTACTCCATCGGGGCGGACTATCACCTGACCGAGTGGGCCAAGATCGTCGACTACTTCGACCAGCT
>DASXUT010000047.1 GCA_036504675.1 Bacillota bacterium
CCGCCTCAGCATCGACTCGACGGTCTCCCCGTCAACCACCTGGGCGGCGATGGCGAGGAGTTCCTGTTCGCCCATGGCCTTGCGTGTCACGGCCCTTGCCTCCTCGGGACGGCTTTCGACCGGAAGCGGGTTCATCAGGGCCGGCCTCAGGACTCGGCCCGGCCGGCCGTAGCGGGCCTGGATGTCCTCCGGTGGCAGGCGGTAGACCTTGAGGCTGGCCACGTTCCGGGCCTCCTCCTCGGGGGTCACCACGGGAGCCAGGGTGGGAATGATCCTGGCCACGTCAGCAACCTGCAACGCTCCTGCCACCGGAATCCCTCCAGTCCGTCAGTCTCAGTGGGTCGCGGCGGCGGCCGCGGCTTTCGGCTGGCCCTCCTCAACGACGTCGGCGAAGGTGACCTGCGGGGCTCGGTACTTCGCCCAGCTGAAGTCGCTGGCCAGGATGTCGGGCAGGATCCGCTGGGTGATGGTCCAGTCGGCCCCGATGGCCCGGGTGACAAGGCCCCACTCCTCGATGTCGTGTTTGGCCAACTTGCCGTCCTCGGCGATGTGCTTCAGCTCGTGGTACATGAGAATGGCCATCTTCTCGCGGCTGAAGTTCTGGCAGGCGTCCTGGAAGACCTCGATGACGTAGGACTTCCCGGTGAGGTAGTGGATCAGCGGCGAGAGCTTGCGGCAGGCGGCGTACTTGACGAGTTTCTTCTTCGGGGCCTTGAAGACGCTGGACAGGCGGCGCCGCCGGGTGGGCTTGGCCGCCTTGGCCACGTTCTCGACGAAGACGATGGATCCGATGGGGACGTGGCGCAGTTCGGGCATCTTCCGGACCAGGGCCTTGGCGTAACCGGCGTAGAGGTCGGCGGGCTGGTAATCAGGCATCTTCGGTGCTCCTTTCGTGGTTGAACTGGAGAATTCGTCGGCCAACGTACTCTGCCGCGGCGGGGTAGACGGCGTTTCCTAACGCGTCAAGCCGCTGTGTCCGATCGGGAAGCCAGCGTACCAATCGAGCCAATCCGGGTTCACATTCAAGCCGCTCTCTGGGGCGTTTCCCTCGACCAGCCACAGCCACGCTATGAAGTCTTCGAGATTGGAGCGATACTCGCCGCTCTTCGCTCGCTTCCAGCACACCCCATGGGTCCCGATACAGGCCCGCGGGGTAGGCCACAAGGAAGAGCCGGAGCCGTTCGTGATAGGCACCGAAGGCCGACGCCGGTAGGCAATCCCATTCCGCGTCATACCCGAGCGCGGCCAGGTCCCGCAGAACCCCTGCAAAGAACCCTCCATGGTCGGGTGAGAGAATCCCCGGGACATTCTCGACCAGGATCCATCTCGGTTTAAGGCCGCAAATGAGTCTCGCGAAGTCCGGCCAGAGGTTTCGTTCATCGGCGGCTCCCTTGCGCTTACCGGTTTGGGAATGGGGCTGGCAGGGTATCCCGCCACAGAGCAGGTCGACGGGTGGAAGGTCGGCGGGGTCGAGCTTAGTCATGTCGCCGAAGGTCGGAACGGTCGGCCAGTGGTGGGCCAGGACCGATCGGCAGAAGGGGTCGACCTCGGAGAACCACCGGGGCTGAAGGCCGGCGCGTTGGAGGCCGAGGGTCAGGCCGCCGATGCCGGCACAAACCTCTCCGAAAGTCAGAGTCACGGGACCTCGATGGTCAGGTCACCGGTTGGCTCGTTGTAGTCGACCCTGGCCCCGGCGGCCTCCCAGGGCTCCCGGGCCGGCAGGCGGATGTACCCGACGCCGACCTGGATGGGCACGAGGAGGGTCGTCGCCCGGCCGTTGACGACCATCTCGTTCGGCCGGTGGATGTTGAACTTGAGGACCGTCGGCTCTTTGACCGCAGGGGTCGGCGGGGTGGCCGGGGCGTCCCGGACCCCGATCGGCGGCGTTGGACCCTTGGCGTCCAGCATGGCGAAGAACCTGAACAGCGCCGGCCGGACGGCCTCCTTGGCCCGCGGAATGACCCCGACCGACCCGCCCAGGACCTCCACCCGGAAGTCCTCGGCGAAGATCTCCCACGGCCGCTTCTCCCACGGCAGGAACGGGTCGTCGGGGTAGGTCAGGCCGCGGAGGTTCTTGTACTGGGACATGAGCGGCGTGTCGACCTTGTCGGTGTAGCTCTGGTCGACCAGGCGGTAGCAGATGGCGTGGCCGAGCTCGTGGGCGACGAGCCAGTCGACCTGCTCCTGGGTGACCTCGTGGGTGACGTTGCCGAGGACCATGTGGTTCAGGTACGTCACCGCGTCATAGCCGCTGAAGGGCTCCCACCGCTTGAGCTTGACGTCGAAGGGCATCAGGATCAGCCCGGCCAGGAGGATGGTGAACCCGTCCAGCCAGCCGAGGGGGAACTTGTGGCCAACCGACTCGATGGCGGACTTGATCATGTCGACGGGGATCGGGTCACCGCCGGGGGTGCCGTGGTCGATCTGGCCGGCGAAAACCACGGTGGCCCCGCCGTCGTGGAGGTTCAGGAACTGCTGGCAGGCCGGCGGGGGGATGATCGTGACGCTCAAGAGACTG
>DASXUT010000048.1 GCA_036504675.1 Bacillota bacterium
TCGTCCGGGGACCGCCCGAGCGCGGCCAGGCTCTCCCCGCGACAGCGGAGAAGGTCATCGGCAATCCCCTGGGGATCACCGGTCCGAATGGCGAGGTCGAGTCCCTCACCCAACCACCGCAGAGCCGACTCGTGGTCCCCGGCCGCGGCGTATTCCGTCCCGGCCGCCTCGTAAAGGTAGATGTCTTTGGGGTCGTCGGCCTTGATGGCCGCGTAGAGCGCCTCCGCCTCCCGCCCCCGCCCTGCGGCCAGGAGGATCTGGGCGATCAGGCAACGCCCGTCGGGTCTTCCAATCCACCTCCCGGCCAGGATGCGTTTGACCGTCTTGATCGCCTTGTCGTATTGTCCCATCGCCGTGTAGCACTGGCTCAACTCATAGAGGAGCTGGGGGATGTTGTGGGCCTCTTCCACCTCGGGGTGGGCCAGAAGCCGCTCGAAGGCCCGGGCCACGGCCGCCTGGTCACGGGGTTCGGCCGCCAGGGCTTCCCTCAGCCTGTGCTGGAGCTTCTCCAGGCCTGTCGACGGCCCGGGGACTTCTTTAGGGATGCCATCACCCCGTCCGGCGTCGGTCTCGTCGATATCGTCCTCGCCGGTGTCGTCCTCGCCGGTGTCGTCCTCGCCGGAGTCGTTCTCCCACCGACGACCGTACTGGTCGGGGATCCGTCCCCAGCCCTGGATGGGGACCGGCTTTCGGGGCAGGTGGCCGGCGGCATCCCTGGCCTCCTTGGTGTCGGCGTCGGTGCCCGTGAGCTGACAGCGGTGCCGCCAGTTGTCCCCCAGATCGAAGACGTAGGTGAAGGGCTCGCCGGGACGGACCACGGAGCGGACCTTCACCCGCTCGTAGTTAATGATCGGCTGCCCGAATTCATCATCCGGCACGCCGAAAACGCGCCCGTCCGGGAACTCGAACTCGTGCAGGTGGCTGATGTCCCAGCGGGCGAAGGCCTGGTCGATGACTTCGGCCAGGTCCTTCAGGGTGTGGCGGGGACCGACCAGCATGACCCGTCCGGGGGGTGGGTCGAGGGTGATGCCGCCACCCGAGAGCAGCTCGACCTGAATCGTGATCCAGCCCTTACTCATGGAACCGTCACCTCTGCTTCTGGATTGGGTGATCGACTGCTACAGGCGGTGCCGGCGAACAGCTCATTCATCCGTTCCAGCAGTTCACCGAGTTCATGGTCGACGGTGTCATCCTGGGGGTCGGCCCGGTCAAGGCTGTCCATGGCGGCCACCATCTCCGACCACATCTCCTGGTACTGGGCCAGGTACAGAGGTCGACGGGCTCCAGGTCGTCCCTGGGCAGCCGGCGGAGCTCCTCCTCCCGAATGTTCACGCGATACTGACGAGTGCCTGAAACCTTGGCCGCCAGGCGCTCCCCGTCGTAGCGCCCGTCCGAGACCGCGCCGCCCCGGGCATAGGCCTGCCCGCGGTCGAAGACTGCCCGCGAGTCGGCCAGGCGGGCGTATCCTTCTTGGTCAGGTGGGTGAGGGTCGTGGCGATCCCCTCGGTCTGGACTGGTCGGGCTGGGCCGCCAGACCCGGGCCGGTCGGTCTGGTCTGATGATTGATTCAGCGGACCAGGTCAGATTCCCTGTTGGGGAGGGCCGTTCGAAGTTCGATCCAGCGGGGCGTGGTCGTGGACGGTCGTGTCGCCCAAAATCGAACCCCGCTCAGGTGAGCGGGGCTGCTTGGGGGAAGGAAGCTTCCCTGGCCTGCCCGGCCTGCCAGCATCCCCAGGCGTTCTTCGAGGTCAAGGGGGAAAGCTATTAAGACCCCGGACCAAGTCCGGGGTCAACTGTTCACTCTGCGGTGGGCTCTCATCCTGTCTTCCGCGGTTCCTTGGCCCGTGGGGCGGTCATCCGGCTCATGAGACAAGAACGCCTGGCCTCAAGCCAGGCATCTGATTGGTCGGACGGTCTAACGAAGCCTATATTCCCATGGGTACCTCTACACCAACCCCATCGCCCAGGACCGCAAAGCGGCCGGCGACAACCATCTTCCACCCAAGCTTCTTGTACTGTTCGGTCAGATCCGGGACTCTGGTGGCCGGCACATTCGGCACCACCAGAGCTTTCAGATCGCGAGGGCCCTTCACGAAGAGATAGTCCGCCCCTACAGTCGAGTCCAAGCTAGCCAACCTCCTTCCCTGGTCCGCTCTCTCACCCCCGACCATAGTGAAGTAGACTTCCCAATCAACTCAATCAGG
>DASXUT010000049.1 GCA_036504675.1 Bacillota bacterium
CCCGCGAGTCGAGGTTGCCGGTGGGCTCGTCGGCGAGGATCACCGCCGGGCCGTGGATCAGGGCCCGGGCGGCCGCGACGCGCTGCTGCTGCCCGCCGGAGGTCTCGCCGGGCCGCTTGTCGAGGACGTCCTCGATGCCGAACTCGGCGGCCACGTCGGCTAGGCGCCCCTCGATCTCCAGGCTGTCGACTTTGTCCAGGGTCAGGGGCAGGATGATGTTGTCCCTGACGTTGAGGCTGTCGAGGAGGTTGTAGTCCTGGAAGATGAAGCCGAGCTGGCGGCGGCGGAAGAGGGCCAGGGCGTCGTCGTTGAGCCCGCGCGGATCGGTGCCGCGGATGCGGACGCTGCCTGAAGTCGGCTGGTCGATGGTCGCCAGGATGTTGAGCAGGGTGGTCTTGCCGCTCCCGGACGGGCCCATGATGCTGATGAACTCGCCCTCGTCGACGGCCAGGTCGATGCCGTTCAGGGCCTGCGCCCCGACCTTCGAGCGGCGGTTGCTGTAGACCTTGGTGATGTCGGTGGCTTCAAGGATTTTCATTTTGAACGTCCCTCCGTTTCCACTCCCAATGATAAAGCGGGCGGGCGCGGGCTGCCATCGTCGTGGATTACAGGACGAAGGGCCAGTCTCACAAGGCTGTAAGAGTGGCCGCGGTGGGGAGGCGTCACCCGGGCCGGCGGGCACAGCCGCGGGGGGACCGGGAATCAGACGGCGTTGTGGAGCGTTTCGCCGGGGACGAACTCGACGGTGGCCACCGTGCCCTGCCCCGGCCCGGGCGAGGTCACGGCGAGCCGGTGGCCGAGCCGAGCGCAGACCTGTTTAGCGAGATACAACCCCATCCCGGTGGCCTCCGGCGAGCGGCGCCCGTTCTCGCCGGTGAAGAAGGGCTCGAAGACCCGCCCGAGGTCCTGGGGTGGGATGCCGATGCCCCAGTCGTGGACGGTGACCCGGACGGGGGCTGGCTTGGCCTTCGGGCCCTGGTCGCGATCCGCCGACAACTGGATTGTCACCTGGCGGGCCTCGGGGCGGTCCGACAGGCGCGAGTACTTGATGGCGTTGCTCAGCAGTTGGATGAGGACGAAGCGGAGCCACTTCTCGTCGGTCTCGACGAGGATGGGAGGGGCGGGCGCAGAGCCCTGCCCGGGCGCCTCCGGTCCGACCCCCTTCAGCCGCGGGAAGACGCCGGCCCGGATGAAGGCCCTCTTCTGATCGTTGATCGCTGCCCGGGCCACCTCGGCCAGGTCCGCCTGGTGGACGACGAAGTCCGAGGTGAAGTCGGTCAAGCGGGCGTTGGTCAGCATCAGCTCGAGGCCGGCGGCCAGCTTATCGACCTCCTCACGGAGGCTGGCCACGGCCTCCGGACCCGGCCGACCCCGCGGGTCGGCAGACTCCGCCCCCGCCCGCTCCAGCTCCTGCAGCTGAAGGTCGAGGACGGCGATGGGGGTCTTCATCTGATGGGCCCAGCGGTTGAGGAACATCGCGCTGAACCCCTGACGGCGGCGATGGGCGGCCAACTCGTCGGCGTAGACCTGATGCTGCCCGACCAGGGCCTGGCGGACCAGGGCCTGCTCGGCGGTGACAGGGGAGACCACTCGCGCGTAGGCCTCCGGGTCCCGGGCCTGCTGGAGACCGGTCAGTTGCCCGTAGAACGGCCTCTGCCGGAAGTATTCGACGGATACCCACAGCCCCAGGACGAGAACGGCCAGGAGGCCGGCGTACCAGAGGTTCGAGCCGGTCAGGCGGCCGCCGGTGAGGGTCAGGTCGAGCTCGATGACGGCCAGACCGAGGAAGAGGCTGACCACGAAGGCGATGACGTAGGCACGACGGTCGTTGAGGAAGGTCCAGAAGCTCATCGGCCGGACGCCCCCTCGCCGGGCCCGGTCGGCCCGCCCGGCCTATCCGGCCCGTCCCCGACCTCCAGCCTGTACCCCTGTCCGCGCTTGGTGGCAATGCCCCCGGGGAAGCCGACCTCCTCGAGCTTCCGCCGCACCCGGGCCACGTTGACGTTGAGAGTGTTGTCATCGACGAAGGAGACGTCGTCCCAGAGGGCGGCGAGCAACTCCTCCCGGCCGACGACCCGCCCGGCCTGCCTGGCCAGGAGGTCCAAGAGCCGGAATTCCGTATGGCTCAGGTCGGTCCGGCGCTCGCCGCAGGCGATCTGCCCGCGGTCCTCGTCGAGAAGGAGGGGGCCGACCGTCCTCAGTCGCGAGGGGACGGCCCCGGCGTATTCGCCGTAGACGCGCCGCAGGAGGCTGCGGATCTTGGCGATGAGGACCTCCAGGCTGAAGGGCTTGGTGACATAATCGTCGCCGCCGTTCTCCATCGCCAGGACCTGGTCCATGTCGCCGGTGCGGGCCGACAGGAAGACCACCGGCACCTTGGAGACGGTGCGGATCTGCCGGCACCAGTAGAAGCC
>DASXUT010000050.1 GCA_036504675.1 Bacillota bacterium
CAAAGAGGCCTTGACTACGGGGAAGCTGTGGACGGGAATGTGAAAGGGCTCTACTACTCCACCGTCACGCTCTTGGCCAGGTTCCTCGGCTTATCAACGTCGCAGCCCCTGGCGATGGCGGCGTAATAGGCCAGCAACTGCAGGGGGATGACCGCCAGAGCCGGGGCGACCAACCCATCCGTCTCCGGGATGGGGATCACCTGGTCGCAGTGATGGGCCATCTCCTCAGCCCCCGACCCCTCCGGAGCGATCCCCAGGACGAAGGCGTCGCGGGCCTTGACCTCGCGGATGTTGGAGATCATCTTCTCCCGCAGGTTCTTCTGGGTCGACAGGGCGATGACCGGCACGCCCTCGACCACCAGGGCCAGGGTGCCGTGCTTCAACTCGCCGGCGGCGTAGGCCTCGGCGTGGATGTACGAGATTTCCTTTAGCTTCAACTGGCCCTCCAGGGACACGGCGTAGTCGAGCCCCCGGCCGATGAAGAAGACGTCGTGCCAGGCGGCGCACTTTTGGGCAAAGTCGGCGATGGCCTGCTCGTGGCCGAGGATCTCCTCGGCCTTCTGGGGCAACTCGGCCAGCTCGGACAGGATGGCGTGGGCCTGCTCGGCCGTCAACGTCCCGCGGATCTGCCCGAAGTGCACGGCCAAAAGGGATAGCACCAAGATCTGGGTGGTATAGGCCTTGGTCGAGGCGACGGCGATCTCCGGCCCGGCCCAGGTGTAGATGACGTCGTCGGCATCCCGAGCGACGCTCGACCCGACCACGTTGGTGACGGCCAGGGCGTGGACCCCCCTGGCCTGGCTCTCGCGCATGGCGGCCAGGGTATCGGCGGTCTCGCCGGACTGGCTGACGACGATAACCATCATCTCTTCGGGGTTGAGGATGGGGTCGCGGTACCGGTATTCGGAGGCCAGGTCGACCTCGACCGGCAGCCTCGCCAGCCGCTCGAAGAGGTTCTTCCCGACCAGCCCGGCGTGGTAGGCCGTGCCGGCGGCGGTGATGAAGACCTTCTTCAGCCCGCGGATCTTCTCCGGGGTCAATTTGAGCCCATCCAGCTTGACGGACTTACGGTCCATCGCCACCCGCCCGGTCAGGGTATCGCGGAAGGCCTTCGGTTGCTCGTGGATCTCCTTGAGCATGAAGTGCTCGTAGCCGCCCCGCTCGGCCTGGACCGGGTCCCACTTGACCACAAAGGGCTTCTTCTTCCTGGGCTCGCCCTTCAGGTCGGTCACAGTGACCTCGTCGGCGGTGACCTCGGCCACATCGCCGTCCTCCAGGACGTAGGTCCGGCGGGTGTGCTCGAGAATGGCCGGGACGTCTGAGGCGATGAAGTTCTCGCCCTCACCCAGGCCGACGACGAGCGGACTGTCCTTGCGGATGGCGATGAGCTTCTCGGGTTCCTCGGTGCTGGCGATGACCAGGGCGAAAGACCCGCGCAACCGGGAGGCCGCCTCGCGGGCCGCCGCCGTCAGATCGCCGGTGTAGTAGTGCTCGATGAGATGCGGGACGACCTCGGTGTCGGTCTCGGAGCGGAAGATGTGCCCCTCAGAGACCAGCCACTCCTTGAGCGGGCGGAAGTTCTCAATGATCCCGTTGTGGACGACGACGAACCGCCCGGAGCAGTCGGCGTGCGGGTGGGAGTTCACATCCGACGGCCGGCCGTGGGTCGCCCAGCGGGTGTGCCCGATGCCGGTCTGCCCGGTGGGCTTGTCGCCGTCCAGCTTCTTCTCAAGGGCCGACAAACGGCCGACGGTCTTGCGCACCTCGATCCGGTGATCGACGAGGACGGCCACTCCGGCCGAGTCGTAGCCGCGATATTCGAGGCGCCTCAAACCTTCGATCAAGACGGGCAGGGCCGGCTTGGGCCCGACATAACCGACGATACCACACATTGGCTTCATTCCTCCATTGACTTGCCTGGTTAGTCTGCTCAGCGCCGGCCGACCGTGGGGTTTCCAGCGACGAAAAAGCCGCCCCTCGCGGACAGCAAGGCGCGGCCTGAAGACGGCGTCAGAACCGGCCCTGGCGGCAGGGGCCGCCGCGGCCGGGATAGGTCAAACGGAGACACGGGAAAATCATGTCCCCACCACCCGGAATCCCTTTGTCCCCGCGGTCACCCGCTGGATTTATACGGATTCCTGACGACTGTGGCTGCCGGGGGTCACCCGCCGAAAGTTCCGAGATCCCCCGCCTCGTCAACTCGCCGGCGTCGTGTCGGGCTCATCACCCCACCCTGCCGCGCGAGTTCTGGCGCTTCGATTTTCTGCTTTCTGCCGTCCAGGACTTGGCGTCCCGCCGTACATGGGTTTAACTGCGCTTCTGCTGCTTCCATTCGAATTCCTGCCGACTGATCGCCTCCCCTCCTGAGACGCGTCTGCGCCTTCGGTTGTTCCATGATATTATACCACAGCCCGATTGGTCCCGTCGCCCGCTACTCCGCCCCCAGCTCCCCGGCGATGACCCCGGCCAGCTCGTCGGCCACGCGGTGGGCGACGGCCTCGTCGAGGGCCTCGACCATCACCCGGACCAAGGGTTCGGTGCCCGACGGCCGGACGACCACCCGGCCTTCCCGTCCAAGCGAGGCCTCGGCCCGCTTAACCGCGTCGGCGATGGCTTCGGACTTGTCATAGGCCCGCTTGTCCCTGACCCTCACGTTCACCAGCACCTGCGGGAACCTGGCCATGACCTGGGCCAACTCGCCCAGGCGGCGGCCGGTCCGTTTCATCACCGAGAGGATGGCGATGGAGGTAATGATCCCGTCCCCGGTGGTGTTGTGGTCGAGGATGATGATGTGCCCCGATTGCTCGCCGCCGACGGTGAGGCCCCGGCGCTGCAGGTCCTCGAGGACGTAACGATCGCCCACGCGGGTCCGGAAGACCTGGCCGCCGGCCTTCGTCAGGGCGTGGTCGAGGCCGAAGTTGGACATCACCGTGGCCACGATGGCCTTGCCGGGCAGGGCCTCCTGCGCCAGCCGGTCGGTGGCGTAGATGGCCAGCAGGCCGTCACCGTCGATGATGCCCCCATCGGCGTCGCAGGCGATGACTCGGTCGGCGTCCCCGTCATAGGCAAACCCGGCGTCGACGCCCATCTCGCGGACGGCCTTGGCCATCGCCTCGGGGTGGGTCGATCCGCAACGGACGTTGATGTTGAGCCCGTCGGGTTGGGCGCTCATGGCCGTCACCCGGACCCCCAAGCGGCTGAGGGCCGTCGGGGCGATCCACGAGGCGGCCCCGTTGGCGCAGTCGACGATGACCTTCAGGCCGGCCAGGGACCCTTCTCCGCCGCCGACCTGGACCAGATAGTCCACGTAGCGCTCGACCGCGTCGTGCTCGCGGTAGACCCGACCGACCCCGGCCCCCGACGGCCTCGGGAGTTCGTCCGTGTCCGCCTTGACCAGGGCCTCAATTTCGTCTTCGGTGGCGTCGGGGAGCTTGAAGCCGCTCCCGTCGAAGAACTTGATCCCGTTGTCGGCCACCGGGTTGTGGGAGGCCGAGATCATCGCCCCGGCATCGGCGACGGTCACCCGGGCCAGGTGGGCCACTCCCGGCGTGGTGACCACGCCGAGACCGCGGGCGTCGGCCCCGACCGAGCACAGGCCGGCTACCAGAGCGGCTTCGAGGAGATCCCCGGAGATGCGGGGGTCTCGTCCGACCAGCACGGTCGGGCGTTTCGACTTGCGGGTCAGAACAAAAGCCCCGGCCCGGCCCAAACGATAGGCCAGTTCCGGGGTGAGTTCACTGTTGGCCACGCCGCGGACGCCGTCGGTCCCGAACAATCTGGTCACTGCCAAGTCTCCTTCACTTGATGGTCACTTGATGGTCACGCCGACCGTCCCCGGATCCTTCTGGACCACGGTGAAGCCGTTGGGAACGGTCACGTCGATGGCGAGGCTGTATGACCCGGGCGAATACCCCTTGGCGTTCACCGAGGCGGCGATATCCTTCGCGGCCAGGCCGGAGAGGAGGCTCTTCGGTCCGCGCACGGTGATGCTCACGCCCGACGGGGCGACGGACGCCGAAAGACCGCCGGCCAGGCCGCCGATCTTGACCGGAACCCCGGCGATGGTCCGGTCCCCGGCATCCTCCTCGATGACCGCGGTGACCCGGACGGTCCGTGGCTCGGCCATGGACAGGCCGGGCGGCAGGACGACCTCGACGTCTTGCGAGACGATGCCCTTGACCCCGGCAATGCTGAAGGACTGGGCGGTGGTGCTTTCCACCCCGCTCAGCAGGTCGGCCCCGCCGCGCAGCTTGACCTCACCCGGCTCGGCCGTCACCGAGACCAGATGGTAACCGGGTGCCGGGT